>JBKPNP010000501.1:0-5063 GCA_046732775.1 Acidobacteriota bacterium | reverse complement strand
GCATGCGGGCCTTGAACACGTCGAGCTCCCAAACTTCCAAATACGTCAGGTAGCCAAGCACCGCCACGTCGCCCATAACCCCTGCGCTTTTTCGCAGCAAAGGGTGAATCAGGATCCGACCCTGATTATCGATCGCGGCTTGCTGGCCAAAATAATTCGTTCTGTCAAGGAACTTGCGCCGCGCGGGATCCATTGACGGCAGTAGCGCCAACCGCTTCTCTATCGATTCCCATTCCGGCAACGGGTAAATTCGAACGTTGTCACCGCTAAGACTTGTTATGTAGAATTCGCCGCCGTGCTTTTCGTCGATTAGACGCCGAAACGGCGTCGGCACCTTTAGCCGACCCTTCGCATCTATTCGGGCCGTGTAGTTTCCTCGCAGCATAGCGTCGACCGTAATTGGCGGGTGGCCTATCCTGGAAAAGTGATTAAATGAACGTTAGCTACGAGGTTGGACCCACTTCCGACCACTTTTGACCACCCACAGCGGATACTACGCTCACCCATTTTTAGTGTCAATAGAAAACTCCGTAAATTTCTAAGGAAATTTGTATTTCTCGCCGTGCCCCGCGATGTTTACGTTCGCCCCTTGTCTGCCCTCGCCTCCCGCGCAACCCTGTCAGAAAACTTTTGTGTGCACCTCTGAGTTCTCTGTGCCTCTGTGGAGGACAAGGCCGCCGCTATATTCACCACAGAGGCACCGAGGCTGCACAGAGGATTTGATCTAGGATAGGTACTCGCCAGACCCTGTTGTATATTGACGCGCCATGCTTCAGACCACCGCTTCAAACGCCCACGGTTAATAATGAACCCTGACCGACTAGGATTTGCAGGGCTTCTACTCTTTGGTTTGCTGGCCGCGGGCGCAAATCTACTGGGCGGATTCGTGCTTATCAGATCGGGAGCGCACCGCTACGGCGAACGGTTCTTGAAATACCTCGTTGCGCTGGGCGCCGGTTTCATGCTCGCCGCGATCTTCATCGAGATTCTTCCCGAAAGCGTCAGCATCTGGACCGAGGGCTCGGAAGGTAAGGACGCAGCTCAGGCCGTCGTCGGGGCGATGACACTGTTGCTCGGCGGCTATTTGTTGATTCAACTGTTCGAACACACGCTGGCGCCGCACTTTCACTTCGGCGCCGAAACGCATCCCGAATCCTTCATGAAACCGTCCGCCGCTTACACCGCAGTGGGCGGTCTATGGATTCACACTTTCTTCGATGGGGTTTCAATCGCGGCCGCCTTCCTGGTGAACTTTCGCGTGGGCTTGCTGGTGTTCGTAGCAATTCTGCTGCATAAAATGCCGGAGGGATTTACGGTCGCGTCGATTATGCTCGCGTCCGGTCGTTCAACTAAGAAAGCGCTTTGGGCCACGGCTGCGATTGGAGCTGCCACACTGGCAGGCGTGATCGCAGTGGCAGTTTTGAATACGAGAGTTAATAGTGCCGTCGGTTATGCTCTTCCCTTCTCGGCTGGGGTTACGTTGTACGTTGCCGCAAGCGACTTGATTCCGGAAGTGAACCACAAAGAAGAGCGAAACCCTGTGGTCTCGATTGTCGTTTTTGTAGGTGTCGCGCTGTTCTACCTGCTGCATAGACTGTTTGAAGGTTGAGGCGCTCGGGCTGGCAAACAAGGGGTAAGTGAACGCAAGATGCCGAATTTCTCTGTATTGCAGGTTCGAGAACGAGGATCAGCTTCAGGAATTCGTCATCTGCTGCAGCTGTTCTTCCTCACAGTTCTTTTTGTTTCCGGCGGTGCGGCGGCTATGGCCCAGACCGCTACCTCGCCGATCCCACTGCCTGTACCGTTCAATCCCATCGTCGACAATGCTCACGTGATCGACGCCGAAACACGAAAGAAACTCGAGTCGATTTATCTAAATCTGAAAGAACGCGCTGACATCGAGTTTGCAGTCGCAACTATCAACACTACTGGTGGGCGCGACATTTTCGAATATTCGCTGGACGTGTATCGGGGTTGGGGTATCGGTTCAAAAACCACTGATGGGTTTCTGCTGCTGGTAGCCATTCAGGACCGAAAGTATTACACGCAGGTCGGCTATCACCTTGAAGGCGATCTGAACGACGGCGTGGTGGGAGAAATTCAACGCACGTACCTCGTCCCGCAATTCAAGAACGGCAACTACAATCAGGGTATCTACGACACGATTCAAGCTTACGCTGCGACGCTCGCCGAGAAGCGAGGTTTCAAGATCGACGGCATCGATCAACGTTACGCTTATCGAGAACCCGAAGCTCGAGTAACAGGCGCGCGTCGGGGCGGACTATCGAGCAGTTGCTGCACAATGCTCGTAATTCTCGGCGTTGTTCTATTGCTGTTGTCGTCAATCAGAAAAGGTGGCGGCGGGGGTCGCGGCGGTGGCGGCGGTTGGTTGAGTTGGCTGCTGCTTTCTTCACTGCTTAATTCAGGCAGCAGTCGCAGTAGTTGGGGATCGAGCGGCGGCTGGGGTGGTGGCGGCTTTGGCGGTGGCGGCGGAGGTTTTGGTGGCGGATTTGGCGGCGGCAGCGCTGGCGGGGGCGGCGCCGGTGGTGGGTGGTAAGCACCGGCGGCTGTCCGTCATATTTCGGCAACTAAATTTCTGCTAGTATCAGGGCCATACAAAAATTACGATGGTTAAGACAGTTGTACACGACGCACTGAACGGTCTTGTTAAAGACCTTCAGGCTACACACGGCGCCAACCTCGCTTCCGTTGTGCTTTACGGCTCGGCGGCCGTCGGCGACGACATCGAATTGCACTCCGACTATAACTTGCTGATCACACTCAACCAGATCACGCCGGAAGATTTGCGACTTTCACAGGCGCCTATGCGCGAGTGGCAACGTCTCGGCCATCCGCTGCCCGTTTATTTCACTACCGAAGAACTCTCGGATGCGGCGGACGTGTTTCCGATTGAGTTTCATCAGATGGCGCGCGCGCGCGTGGTGCTTCATGGCCGCGACCCCTTTGAGCTGCTGACATTGTCTGAAGGAAACTTGCGGCACCAGACGGAGTATGAGTTGCGCAGCAAACTGATTCAGCTGCGGCGCCTGTATATCCCGGCTTCGGTTTCTACTGAGAAGCTGTGCGATCTAATGAGCGATAGTCTGGCAAGTTTCGCATCGTTGTTTCGGGCGGTGTTAATGCTTCACGGAGAGGCGGCGCCGGTTGCGAAACCTGATTGCGTGCGCACGACCGTGCGCCGGTTCCAACTCGATGCAGATCCCTTTGAAAAGATTTTCGCGTTTCGTTCCAGTGACTATTTGCCCCCGACTGAAAAGGAAGCCAACAATATTTTTGCTGCCTACTTAGCACAGCTCGATCGTGTTATTCAGGTGGTGGATGACTTTGGTAGTAATCGGGGGAACCCAGGAGAATTATGATGATTCGACGACGTTTAGCGTTACTCGTTTTGGTTATGTTTGTCGCCGTGGGGGCAAGTGGCTGCGGCTACAACACATTGACTTCGAAGCAACAGAACGTGAAGGGCAAATGGGCCAACGTGGAAACTCAGTTGCAGCGCCGCTCCGATCTACTCAACAACTTGATCGAAACGGCAAAGCTCGCGGGTGTGCAGGAGCAGGAAGTGTTCGGCAAGATTGCTGAAGCGCGTTCGAAACTGCTGAACGCAACCCAGGCGGCACCGGCCGGAGAAGCGGGAGACAAGTCGCCGGAGCAGAAGCAGGCGGTGATCGACGCGGCGAACAGCTTCGGCGGCACGATCGGACGACTGCTCGTACTGCAGGAAGCTTATCCGCAGTTGCGTTCAAACGAGAATTTCCTGAAGGCGCAGGATGAAGTGGTGGGAACTGAGAACCGCATCGCCACGGCCCGCAAGGATTACAACGATGGCGTCCAGGACTACAACACTACGCGCGCGCAATTTCCGACTGTGATTTCAGCGAAGTTGTTCGGCTTTAAAGAAGAGCCTTACTTCAAGGCCGAAGAAGGGGCGACGCAAGTTCCGAAGATCGATTCGAACAGTTTGCGAGCGCCGACGCCGACGAAGTAAACAAGCGAGGCTAATAACAAAGAGGCCGCCTAAGGAGGCGGCCTTTTGCATTACCTTGATGGTTTTTCTTAGAACCCACGTGAACTGCACATGGCGCAGTGGTCGCAGGGTTTGTTGCCAGGTTCGACGCTACACGTTTTTTCTTTTTCGAAGTAGTCTACCAGCTGCGACACCACAGCCTCTTCAACACCAAACTTTTCCTGACTGGGATGGGCGATGCTGGCGTTAACTCCCGCGAGCCATGGCGAATGCGTTAACGGAACCGTTCGATACGAGGCAGATGGATTTGCGGTATTGAAACTGGTATCGCCCGTGGGCGGGCTCGAGCTTACCTTGGCTTCGAGCTGCGCGATCTTCTTTTGTAGATCGTTAAGGCCGGCCCGAACCGCTGCGAGTTCTGAAGTAAGTTCGGGTTTCGCTTGAGCAGAAGTCGGGGTTTGCAAGTCTGAGCCGGCCACACGCCGGGCGATTCTGGCAGCAACCTCTCGCGCATGATCCAATTCCGTGCTCATGAATTACTCTTTAGCTAGCAGGTCAACGTAATCAACTACGCCGACTATCGCTGAATCAATCGCCGCTCCGGCTTTTCCCGTTGATGCGGTTGAAGCTCCCCAACCTTCCTGCACGATCAAAACTGTGTCGCCGACTCCGGCGTCAACTGCGTTCAGCGCCAGCACCGACATCGCAGTTTCGTCGCCTTCAGGAGTTACCTGCTGGCACAACATGATGCTCGCGCCCTCGTAACGCTGGTTCTTTTTGGTAGCGACGATGTTGCCAAGCACACGGGCGAGAATCATTAGTTTCTGCTGTGACGCAAGTTAGTTTGCCGTTCTGTGTAACGCAAACTGCTAGTTTGCGTCCTGAATCTATGAATACCCGTGGCATCAAGTGACTACGCAAACTAACAGTTTGCGTTACCTCTATCCCTGCGTCACATGCGCGTCTGAATCCACGATGCCGATGATGGTGCAGTCAGTTGGCGTGTCTTCTCGCTTGAACGGAAAGCTCGCCTCTTTGCCGCGGCACCAAAAAACCAGTTCGCCAATCCCCGCGC
>JBKPNP010000500.1:0-2864 GCA_046732775.1 Acidobacteriota bacterium | reverse complement strand
AGAAAGTGGCGGCCGGCAGCAAGCTCAACCCACTCGGACCAATCAAGATTCCCATCGGCTTGCCGTCGTTGATTCATGGTGGAAAATCGCCGGCTAAGCTGGGCACGTTTGCCTCACACGGGTGTGTTGGTCTGACGACCGCGCAAGTCCAGGACTTTGCAAAACTGCTGGCCCAGGTCGCCGGCAGTGACATTTCTGACGCGGCCTTGAAGTCCTACTTCGCTGAGAAAGACAAAACGAAAACGGTCAAGCTGGATCAACCGGTGCCAGTCGAACTGCGTTACGAAACGATTGTGGTTGAAGACGGAAAACTGCACATCTATCGCGACGTCTACGATCAGGATACAAACACAGAGGAAAACTTGCGCGCGGTGCTCAGCGCCAACGGCGTGAATTTCGAAGACTTGAAGGAAGACGAACGCACGCAGGTGTTGGACGCGCTGAACGCGATGTCACGCAATCCGGCTTCGAAGTCAACGGCGTCACCAACGGCAAGCGCATCACCCGCGGCGTCGAAGGACAAGAAAGCTGAAGTTGCGAAAGCGAAAAAGCCAATCGGAAAGAATCAGAAGGAAGTTGTGATCGAGATAGCGGCCTTGAGTGGAAAGGGTTACCCGGCGGCAGTGAACCTGGATACCGGAAGCGGCAAGCCAGCAGCTGTTGCCGCGGCTCTCAAACCAACCAAGTAAACACAGCGGGGGCAAGCCCCCTTCCTAACCCGAGAGACATTCAAGCTTGAGTCTCGAAGTCAACTTGAGTCAGCTCTCAGGTCAGGAAGGCGAGCTTGCCCCGCTTCTTATTTGTTTTTGCTCTTCCTGGCAGGCTTCTTTTTTGCAGCCGATTTTTTCTTCACCCGATATCTCACCATCACAGTGCCGACCTTAAAGACATTGCAGTCGATCAGTTCCAGGTCGATCTGATGATTCATTTCATGGAAGAGGGGAATGCCTGAGCCTAGCAGCACGGGATGTATGTTGAACCCGACTTCGTCAATCAGGTCCGCTTCAAACAGCGACTTTGCCAGCAAGCCGCCGCCCATCACACAGATGTCCTTTCCTTCCTGACTCTTCAGCCGGCGCACAAACTCCGCAGCATCTTCGGAAACGATTTCGACGCCCGGCGAAGGCTTCGCTTTGCCGCTGCGCGAGAAAACGTAATTGGAAACACCGCCATAGGGATTGGCGTTTCCGCCTCCCATTTCGAGCGCGACCTCGTACGTCTTGCGTCCCATCAATACCGTGTCAATCGTTTTCCAATAGGCCTTCATTAACGCCGCGGCTTCATTGCTCCACATAAGCCAGTCGACTGCACCGTCTTTGCGCGCAAAATAATTGTCGAGACTGTTCGCGCCCCCAAAAGTCACCTTTCGCATATCGATAATCCTGGTTTGAGTGCGGTGTGAACCGCGAGGTTGATGGGAGATAACTACGCGACGCTGGCGGCTTCGCAGGAGTCCAACTCGGGAGCTTCTTCGATTGGCGCGCCGGCTTCGCCGTAGTAAGGACGGCCACTCTCTATTGCTTCGAAGTATTCTTCAATGCGATTAAGTATTTCAAGCACCGAATGAGAATGGTAAAGCGAAGTTCGAAACAACGCGCCGCCCTGCAGCCCACGCGTAAACTGCCCTGCCAGTTGCTTCATGCGATTGATAGCCGGCGTCTCCGGCATGTCCTCGCGCAGCAAATCGAAGTACTCATGCAGGATTGCTCGTTTGTCAGCGAGACTTGGCTGAAACACTTCGCGCCCATGCATCGTGTCTTCAATCTGCCGGAAGATCCACGGGTTGGCCATCGCTCCGCGCCCGATCAATACGCCGTCACAGCCGGTCTCATGAAAACGCGCGAACGCCTGTTCGATTGTCGTGACGTCGCCGCTCCCTGACACCGGCACTTTCACAGTTTCTTTTATTTGCTTCACCAGGTCCCAATTGGCCAGCCCGCGATAACCCTGCTCCTTGGTCCGCCCGTGCAAAGCGATGTGCTCGACGCCGCACGCTTCCGCCAGCTTCGCAGTCTCCACGGCGTTGATCGTGTGATCGTAAAAGCCGGCGCGGATCTTGATCGTCAGCGGGATGGTAATAGCTTTTTTGATTTCCGTGAGGATCGTCTCAAGCCGTTCGTGGTCTTTCAACAAACCCGAGCCACCGCCATGCTTCACAACCTTTGGCGCGGGACAGCCACAGTTGATGTCGAGAATGTCAGCGCCGACGTCCTCAGCCATTTGCGCCGCCATGCGCATGCGTTCCGGCTGGCCGCCAAAAATCTGCACCGCAAACGGCCGCTCGTCTTCATAAAAACGCATCTGCCGTTTCGACTTCGGATTACTACGCGTAAGACCTTCAACCGAAATGAACTCGGAAACACTTAGGCCAACGCCGCCGCGTCGCTTCAACAAACGGCGAAACGAAACGTCGGTCACGCCCGCCATCGGAGAAAGAATCAGCGGCGGATTGATCTCGACGTCTCTAATTTTGAACGGCTTAATTTCCTGCATCACGGCTTGATCGTCACTTCAGTGCCCACCGGCACCGCCTCGAATAATTCTTTGATGTCTGCATTTTCCAACGCCACGCATCCCCATGTCCAATCGCTGCTCGCGCCGTTTCCGTGAATGTAGATATCGCCCCCGAGGGCCGTGTTCTGTGGCGGCGTCGCTTTGCGTTTAATGGCATTCACGATCGCGTCGCGTTGCCGGCGCGAAATCAAACCATCGCGCAGGCCGCGTGCTGCGTCTTCAACATTCGGATAACTGATGCCGAGCGACAGATAGAACGCACTCTTATCGTTCTTCGTAAAAATGTAGAAAGTGCCCTCGGGTGTCGCCCGGTCGCCCTGGCGTACTTTATCGGGCACCGGATTCAGGCC
>JBKPNP010000499.1:0-1458 GCA_046732775.1 Acidobacteriota bacterium | reverse complement strand
ATATAAGCCTCGTTCAAATAAAAATAGAGGGCATCAACGCTCCTAGAGAGCGTGGAAGCGATTGGTGAAGAAAATGGAACCCAGGGCATTTGCATACTAAACAGTCCCTGAGGCTGGCACGCGCATCTGAGCCGCACGGTATCGGCGCAGCAGAAAAAAGAAAGCGATCATCGCTATCAACATCGCGACTCCTCCGAGGCGAATCATGTTCATCACGACGGCGCCATACTTACCGGTAGCCGGATCGTAGTGGTAACAGTAGAGCAGTAACTGGTCCACGGGTGATCCGATCTTGTTTTCCGACGCTTCGACCAGCCCGAGACGAAGGTCGCGAGGCGCATACTCGATGCCATAAAAATAGCGCGCCAGCTTGCCTTGCGGTGTAGCTACATAAATCGCACTGGCGTGGGCAAATTGATTCGTCGCCTCATCGAAGTGGTAGCGGAAACCAACGGCATCCGTCAGTCGCTTGATGTTCGTTTCATCACCGGTTAGAAAATGCCACCCGCTCGTAGCCCCAGCGCGTTGGTCTTCTGGTAGATAGTCAACGTAAGTCCTCTTTTTGGCTGCGGCCAACGACGCGGTCTCGCGGCTGTCAAAACTAACTGTGACAACCTCAAATTCTTCACCGGGTCTGAACGCCATGACTCTGAAGGCGCTGACCATACCGTTCAAGACCTGATTGCAAAGCATTGGACATTGGTAATAAACCAGCGACAGCGCGACTGGCTTCTTGCCAAAGTAGTCTGCTAGCCTTACTCGCTCGCCGCTTTCATTGTGAAATTCAAGATCGAGTGGTAGTTGTTCATTTAGTTTCTGATCGATGCCGACATCACCTAGCGCCTTCGGTAATCCGCTTGGCGTCGAGGGACTATAGGGCCGTGAGTTGTACAACGGGGAGCCGCCCCTGGGCACGCCCATCTGAGCGGAAGCGGTAAGCTGTGAGACCTGCAACGTGATGAAAAGGCAAAGAGAGGAAAGTAATAGCTGGCAGGCAGACTGCCAAAGTGGAGAACGGTGGTCTGGTATCTTTCCCCGACTTGGGCCAGGCAGCCGTCTCACCTGGTACTCCTCGTTTGTCATTGGTCCAGCCATGAGTCTAGCGCGCGCGCACTCCCATTTTACGCCCGACAGATGCGTTGATGGCTTTGGCTCCGGAGCGTTTCCGCAGTCCAAACAACCAGCGGCCCGTGCGTTTCTGGAGCTATCAAAAAGGAAAGCCTTCACTCGGAACACACGGACCATCGCTAGTCTAACTTTTGAGTCATCTACTCAGCTTCGCAGGCGCGGTTAGGCCGCACTGGTTTGCCCAAACCGTTCGACTTTGTTGCCGGCCTTCTTCCACTCTTCGAGACCGCCCTCGTAGGCCCTGACGTTGGTGTAGCCAAGGTCCGTGAGTTTTTGAGCCGCTTGCAAACTCTGCGGGCAGGTGGGTCCGCCGCAATAGACGATGATCTC
>JBKPNP010000498.1:0-8069 GCA_046732775.1 Acidobacteriota bacterium | reverse complement strand
CTCCAGCAGCGCGGCGCCCTCCGGCATGAAAAGCATGTTCGTCAAACCAGCGCCGTGGTTCGAAATCAGGTAACGTGTTTTCGAAAATAGTTCGACCTGCTGCTCAAAACTCAAATCTTCAGCATAGATAAGCTTGAACCTCGACTCAGTGAGCACCTTCATTACGCCGGCCTCGTTTGCTATCTTGCGCATCCGTGCTTTCCCACGACTCAGGTACACGCGTTCGCTACCTCCCTGCTCCGCAGAATAACCGAGTGCCTGAAGCAGAACGGCACGTACGCCACGAATAATTTCGTGATTGTAGTGACCGGACGGCGCCGTGTGAGTCGGCATGAACAACTTGCGACACAACACCACTTCATCTGGTCTCGTAAAACTCGGATTGATTCCAAAACAACGCAGCGATGAAGTAACGAAATCGCGCGCTTCGTAACCTCCCGGCAATAACAGAAGGAATTCATGCACGCGCTCACGCATTACGTAAAGCCGGCTGAGCACATCCGTGAGCCAATGGAAATAACCGTCACTCCAGTCGTCTGTAATCCAAAGGACGTCCTCTTCAACTATTCGAGTTCGTTTCAGCAGGTAATTGCCGGCGAAAAATTTCAGCAGACTCCGGCGGCGCCATAATTTCATGTTCGCCGGAAAGGCAAACGATTCCGGCAGCATGTGTCCCCCGCTAAAGAGAATGCCCTCGTAACTGACGCGCACATCCTGCAAGGCCAGGAATCTCGTCTCAGGAATGCGTTTCTCCAGTTCGTGATTGAAGAGTTTGAGGTGGCTCTGATCGAAGTTGACGGGCAAGCGCCGCCGGGAAACAGTCTCCGCAATCAGCACTTCGCTTTGGTCTGTCGTTTCTGAATCGACGGGCATTACCTATACGGGATGCGGGACTCGGCCGAAAAGATCTGGAAACAGCCTTACGCTGCCTGTGTCGTAGCCGGCTCGGAGCTTGCCGGGGACGCAAGGCCGCTTACTTCTTCAACCGTAGCTTGTTTGCGGCTGCTTCCATACTTGATGCGGCCAGACCACTGCTGCGCCGGGCGCTCGACCAATGCATATAGCAAGTAAGAAGAAACGAGGCAAACTCCCAGCGCGAAGAAGATAACCGCTATTCTCGCTCCATCGCTGGTCGCACCCAAAACCTTGCTGCCAACCAGGCTCAACGTCAAGTGACCGATGGGCCAGTGCAGCAGGTACAGCGAGTAAGAGATGTCGCCGAGGAATTTAGTGATCACGTGTCTCTGCTTGTAGAAGTTAATTGCCGCGACCGCGAACAAGCCCGCGGCCGTCGCGGGCATTCCCACTGTGAGCCAGGTGCCGAGCGATGCGATCGTGATCAGGACGCCGTATTCCGCAACGCCGATAAGTTTCGAATGTCGCTGGAAGGTGACGATTCCCAGCACGAACAGAAAGGAAAATGTGAAGATAAAGGGCCCGAACGGCGCTCCGTCCGGAAGCAGACCGTGACCACCAATAAAGAACGCGCTACCGGCAAACAGGGCAAGTACTGACCAACGAATGATGCGATTGCGGCTGTTAACCAGGGGAAATGCGAGGCCGATCATCAGGTAGTATTGGAATTCGATCGCCAGCGTCCAAAAGCTCGGGTTGAGCCAGGCGTAATTAAAAAACATGTTGAGGTAGCCGAGATGCAGCAGCACGCGCACCAGGCCCACCGATTGTCCTTCAATCACGAATGGGCGTCCGCTGTAAGCGGCATAGGCAAAATCCAGAACGAGAATCAGGACTATCGAAACGAGATACGGCGGATCAAGCCTGACGATACGTTTGAGAATAAACCGCGGATACGACTGCAACTGATAACCTGCGCGGTTGAGGCTGTAAGGAATAACAAATCCCGAGATGACAAAAAAGACTTCCACTCCCAACCAGCCGTAACTCCCGCTGGAGCGCACCAGCCGGTAGTAAGGACCATCTGGCGAAGTGTAATGAAAGGTGCAGAGGTGGAACCATGCAACCGCAAGCGAAGCAACTCCGCGCAGGAAATCCAGACTGTCAATTCGGCTGTGCTGATTCGTCGACATCGGGTAAACGTTAGTTGGCCATTAAGTCCGCAGCGAGCATGCGAGAATCGCGCGTTCGCGTCACAACTTTGTTTCGAGCTGGGTTAGCTTAATCGTGCTCTCGTTTCCCGAGCCCGCAAGATGCCGTTATACTGAACCTGAACTACCGTAAGCAACACGCGTGGCGCTAAGTCGCTGAGACGCAAACTCACAGTTTGCGGACAAAATCTTTCACCAATGGTCAAAGCACTGATTACCGGCATTACCGGCCAGGATGGTTCATATCTTGCCGAATTGCTGCTCGAAAAGGGTTACGAAGTTCATGGAATTATCCGTCGCGCCTCCAGTTTTAATACCGGCCGCATCGACCACCTCTATAACGACCCGACAATTTACGGGGTTCGACTCTTCCTGCACTACGGGGACATCGCCGACTCTACAAATCTGATCAAGCTGCTTTACCGCATTCAGCCCGAGGAGGTTTATCACCTCGCGGCGCAGAGCCACGTGCGCGTCAGTTTCGATATTCCTGAATATACCGGGGACGTGACCGGCCTCGGCACGGTGCGCATACTCGAAGCGATTCGCGAGACGGGCCTGAAAGCAAAATTTTATCAGGCGAGCAGTTCGGAGATGTTTGGCAAAGTGGTTGAGTCGCCACAAACCGAGTCAACGCCGTTCCACCCGCGTAGTCCCTACGCCGCGGCGAAGGTTTACGCGCATTGGTCGACCGTCAACTATCGCGAGTCGTATGGCCTGTTCGCTTGCAGTGGCATTCTTTTCAACCATGAAAGCCCGCGGCGCGGTGAGACGTTCGTGACGCGCAAGATCACGCGCGCGGTAGCGCGAATCAAAGCGGGCCGGCAGGACAAGCTGTTTCTCGGCAATCTTGATGCGAAACGCGATTGGGGTTTCGCGAAGGAATACGTGGAAGCGATGTGGTTGATGTTGCAGCAAACGGAACCCGATGATTACGTGGTGGCAACCGGGCAAACGAATTCGGTTCGAGAGTTTCTGGAGGAAGCTTTTTCGTATGCCGGTCTCGATTGGCGCGATCACGTGGAGCTCGATCCCAAGTATCTTCGCCCTGCGGAAGTTGATTATCTAATCGGTGATGCAACCAAAGCGAAGCGCGCGTTTGGCTGGGCGCCAAAAGTCACTTTCAAGGAACTGGTGCGACTGATGGTCGACGCCGACATCGAATCTCTCAAGCTGAATCCTAATAGCTGACAATGCACTATCACCTGATTGGAATTTGTGGAACTGCAATGGCTGCGCTCGCCGGCATGCTGCAGGCGCGCGGACACAAAGTCTCCGGTTCCGATGAAAATGTTTACCCGCCGATGTCGACGATGCTCGACGGGCTCGGCATTAAAGTGAACTCGGGTTATCGCCCTGAGCATCTTGAGCCGGCGCCCGATTGCGTCATCGTTGGTAACGCGATTCCGCGCGGAAATCCTGAAGTGGAAACAACGCTCGAGCACAAGCTGCTCTATCGCTCACAGGCTGAGGTCGTCAAAGAAGAATTCATTCGCGGGCGCCGCTCACTTGTGGTCGCCGGCACTCACGGTAAAACTACAACCACCAGCATCGCAGCCTGGGTGATGGATCAGGGCGGGCTAAATCCGTCGTTTCTCATTGGCGGCGTAGCGCAAAACTTTGGCGTCAGCTTCCGCGTCACCGATAGCGAGCACTTCATTATCGAAGGCGACGAATACGACACCGCCTACTTCGATAAGGGCCCGAAGTTCATGCATTACCTGCCCGAGATCGCTATCGTCAACAATATTGAGTTTGACCATGCGGACATCTATAACGATCTCGCCGCAGTGAAACTGGCCTTCCGCCGATTGATGAATCTGGTTCCCGGGAACGGCAGATTAATCGCCGGCTGGGACAGTCCGCAGGTACGCGACGTTGTAGCTTCGATGGGCGCCAAACTGTTTACGCAACTCGAAACGTTTGGTACGAGTGACGAGGCGAAGTGGCAAATAAGTGAAATGGATTTTTCGGGCGAGCTCAGCAAGTTCACCGTTACGCGTGAAGGCGAACGCTGGGCGCAGTTTGAAACTCCGCTAATCGGCGACTTCAATCTGCTGAATTGTCTTGCCGTGATCATCGCGGCCGATGCCTGGGGCCTGAGCCGGGAAACGATCGGCTCTGCGCTGCGGTCGTTTAAGAATGTGCGCCGCCGCGCTGAGGTTCGCGGCGAGGAACGCGGCATCGTAGTCATCGATGATTTCGCGCATCATCCCACCGCCGTGCGCGAAACGCTGCGTGGGCTACGCAATCGTTACCAGCAACGGCGTCTGATTGCGGTATTCGAGCCACGCTCGTGGTCGTCGCGTCTGGCCGTGTTTCAGGACGATTATGCCAGTGCGTTTGCCGCAGCTGATTACGTGGTGATCGCGAACGTGTTTGACAGCCAGAAGGTTTCGGAAAAGGGCAAATCGCTGGACACGAACAAGCTGATTGCGGACATCGCCGGCTCGGGAAAGTCGGCCCTGGCACTGGCTAACGCGGACGAAATTATTGAGCACCTGCTACCCGAACTCCAGCAGGGCGATGTTGTGGCGATCATGTCAAACGGCGGCTTCGGGGGCATTCACGAGAAGCTGCTGGAACAACTAAAGGCAGTGAGCGGTGAGCAGTAAGCACCTCTCAGGTCAGGAAGGTGCGCTTGCCCCCGCTCTGCTGACTGCTTACTGCTTACTGCTTACGACTTCCGGTCGTTCCACCAGCAGCGGCCTTGGAAAATCTTTCAGGTCTTCTAACTTACCCGGCGCTACATCGACACGCGACGTCAACACGCGGCGGACACGTTCAGGCAGAAACTTGGCGGCGGTCAAAGCTGCGGCGCCGATCAACTCCACCACGTCGCCACCGCCGCTCCAGTGCTCGCGAATAATTTTCGGATCCGTTCGTTCCATCAGCCGCAACAGCGTCAGCGCGATCAGGTAAGCATCGTCGACTTGGCCGACAAACGGCAGCATGTCAGGAATCAAATCAAACGGGATGATCGCGTAAACGATCGCGCCGGCCACCAGTGCTCGCTCCGCCGCAGGCACGCGCGGGTCCGTGAGTAGACGGAAGCACAGGAGCAGCATGTTTGGAATAAACAGCAGCAGATTTTTGAGTCTTCGCTTTGCCAAGAGTCCAGCCATGAATCTCCCTCGCAGATCACTAAAGATGTTCGTGTATTCGTTAAGTTATCACGAGATGAATCGGCTTGTAACCTGAGTTCCTGGCTTCGCAGAAATGGTCTAACTGATCGCGAAGCACCACGCTTGTTCTCTTAGCTCAGGTTCGCTAGACTCACGGTCGCCCCAACACTGCACCTGCTTATGGATATCCTCGAACGAATTCGACAGCGCGCCTCCGCGAAATTGCAGCACATCGTTTTGCCTGAAGGAAACGATCCGCGAACGGTCGTCGCGGCGTCGATCTGTTCGCGTCAGCGCCTGGCTCGTATCACGTTGTTAGGAGACGAAGCGACGATTCGTGGAACCGCGGAACGCGAAGGCGTCGACCTCGGTGGCGTTGACGTTATTGATCACAAGCGTGCCGGCGATTTCGAAAAGATAGCGAGCTATTTTCACGAGCTGCGACGCGCGAAAGGTTTGATGGCGGACGAAGCCCGCACGCTGATGAACGATCCGCTCTACTACGGAAATCTTATGGTGCGGATGGGGAAAGCCGATGGTTCAGTTGCCGGTGCGACCAATACAACTTCGCACACAGTAAGAGCAGCGCTTCACTGCATCGGTGTTCGATCCGGATTTCGGTTGGTGTCCAGTTTCTTTTTGATGGCCTTACCGCAAAGCCAGTTCGGACACAATGGCGCACTAATCTACGCTGACTGCGGCGTCGTTATCGAGCCATCTGCCGCCGAGCTGGCGGAAATTGCGATCGCCTCAGCAGATTCTTGTCGCGCCCTGTTAGGCGTGCCGCCTCGTGTGGCCATGCTGTCGTTTTCGACCAAAGGCAGCGCGAAACACAAACTGATCGACAAGGTCATTGAGGCGACCCGAACCGTAAAAGCTCGCGCGCCGCAATTGGAAATTGATGGCGAGCTGCAGGCGGATGCGGCGCTCGTGCCGGCCATTGCGCAATCAAAAGCGCCCGGTTCGACAGTCGCCGGCCAGGCAAACGTTTTGGTCTTTCCGGACTTGCAGTCGGGCAATATCGCTTACAAGCTCACTGAACGGCTGGCGGGCGCCACGGCCATCGGCCCAATTCTTCAGGGACTTGATAAGCCCGCAAACGATCTTTCCCGCGGCTGTAAAGCCGAAGATATTGTCGATGCCGTCGCCATAACGGCAGTGCAGTCGCAGGCCCGACAGTCCAGTGAATAACCGGTTCGTTAATCGGTTGTCTGTTTGGCAACTCGCGACCGCCCCCGCCGGCATCTAACCCGCCGAATCCTTCAATTTCATGAGGCCAACACTTTGAATCGTTATCTGTGCCTGATCCTGCTGTTTGTTTTCGCGTCTTCCGCGCCCGGACAGTCAGGACAAAAGCCGTCACCGACACCGCCGCCGCAAAAAGACGAGGACCGCGTTACCGTATTCACAGAAGAAGTTCGGCTGCCTGTATTGGCAGTCGATCAGTTTGGTCACTACGACCCGACTGTCGTACCTGAAGACATTTTGGTTCTTGAGGACGGTGTGGCGCAGCAGATTAGAAGCGTTCGTAGAATTCCGGCCAACGTGTTGCTGGTGCTGGATACCGGTGGGGAGCTGAGTGGTCTCAGTGGATTAGGTAAGCGAACCAGTCTTACTAGAGACACTGCGATTGAATTGTTGAATCGCTTGCGCGATGACACTTGGGTCGAAGTTATTCAGTTCAGCAATTCAGCGAACGTAGTACAGGACTGGACCCGCGATCGCGCCGCGACGCTGAGGGTTTTGAAAACAAAACTGTCTTCCGGTAAACGAGCGCGCTTTTCAGAAGCGATCGCCCTCGCGGCCCAGCAACTACAGGATCGACCCGAAGGTAGTCGTCACGTCGTCTTCATAACTGACGGCGTCGACACTCCGGGCGGAAAGATTGATCGCGCACAGGCGATCAGGCAATTGGCCGGCGCGAGAGCGACCGTTCATATCATCAGCTACACGGAATTCGTTCGTCAGAAAGTGAACAAGAACAGCCCTAAACTCGAGACCGGACAACTGCCGACTAATCACGATCCAATAACCACGATGGATCCAACACAACCACCCGGCACGACGCGGAGTCCGACGTTTGGTGCGACGGTGCGATTCGATCCGGCGATGCGGCGGCAGCGAAAAGCTTACGAAGCGGAGCTAAGGAAGAGTCAGGATGCCCTGACGGTGATGGCCGAGGAAACGGGCGGCCAAATTTTCCTGCCGAAGTCGAGTGATGAAATGATTGCGCAGGCGCGCGAGGCTGCGCGCGAAGTGGGTGCGGAGTATGTGGTGACCTACCGTCCCAAACGCCCGCTTTCATCCGCTGACAAGGGTGAGTACCGGCGCGTGGAAGTGGCGTCGCGACGCGTTGGCCTTAGTTTACGTTCTCGCAAGGGATACGTAGTGCCGACACCTTAGCCTGCGAACAGGTTAAACGGCTTTGCGAGAAAAGTCCTGAAGTACGCGGTGATAAAGGGTTGGGTATTCGATCTGCGAAGGAGTTCGCTAACTCCAGCCCAGGGGTTTCCTACCCTGGGAGACCTTGGCTGATTAATACCCTCTTTTACTCTGAAGAAGTTAAGAATCGGCGAAACTCCTTCAGAGTTAGCGTTCATTGGTGGCTGATTGACCCCTGGGGTAGGAAACCCTCGGCTAAAGTTCGCCAACACCTTCGGTCTTAAAAACTAAAAGGCCGGTAGTTTGATCAAGCTTTCGCTGATCCGAACTACCGACCTTTTGCTTGCGACTCTTGGCGCTCGTTAGGGCGCAACCGCTTCGAGTTGCGACTGCAGCACCATCTCGACCATGCGGCGAACCTCCAGCTCGTCATCCTTCTTCATGAGCGATTTGTCATGCAGTTCCTGCCAATCCTGTTGCGGCACACGATGAAAGG
>JBKPNP010000497.1:0-1326 GCA_046732775.1 Acidobacteriota bacterium | reverse complement strand
CCCGCAAACAAAAGGTTTGGGTTGACCGGATCTTCACGAATCACGTAACTGGAACCGCCGTGCGGCAGATCGCCGTTAATACGTGTCCACGACTTACCGTAGTCCCGCGTTACGTACAGATACGGTTTGTGATCTTCGCGCGTGTGCGCATCGTAGGCAACGTAAGCGGTTCCCTTGTCGAAACGCGAGGCTTCGATTTCGCCTACGACCGCGTGCGTCGGCGCACCAGCGGGGAAATTCTCCGTGACGTTTGTCCACGACGAACCGCCATTCCGAGTCACATAGATTGGCCCGTCATCCGAACCCGTCCACAGCACCTTACTGTCGAGCGGTGATTCAGCGATCGAAAAGAGCGCTCCATAACTGTGATAGCCGGTGTAGTCTGTTTTGCTTCCCTTCCAATTGTTGTCCTGTTGCGCGGTCAAATCAGGACTGATTACTTCCCACTTCTCTCCTTTGTTTGTGAACTTGAACAGATAGTTACTACCGAGATAGAGCACTTCATGATCGTGCTGCGACAGGATCATGGGTGGCGTCCAGTCGTAACGAAATGTATGCAGTCCGCGCTTTTTCGCTTCGCCGGCGTCTGGCAATAGTTCTTTGCGATCCCAGGTGCGCAAATCGAGGCGGGAAAAGTTGCCGAACTCCTGCACCATATAAATGGTGTTTGGATCCTCAGGGTCGGCATGTATCGACATACCGTCTCCGTTGAAACGCAGCTTGATCCAATCGTGATTAGTTATGCCTTCGTTGTCGTAAGTTTGGCTCGGCCCGAGCCAGTGCCCGGTGTCCTGCATGCCGCCGTAGATGTAATAGGGATCCTGATTGTCGACTGCGACTTCGTAAAACTGTCCGATTGGCAATACTGCCTGCTGCCACGTCACGCCGCGGTTGTAAGAAATATTCACGCCGCCATCGCCGCCCAGGATGATGTGTTCGGGATCGCGCGGATCGATCCAGATTCCATGTTCGTCGTTATGCACGTGTCTGATGTTCGACTTCATGAGCGTCTTGCCGCCATCCGTCGAAACCATCAAATCAAACAAAGGCATCCAGATGCGGTTATCGTCACCCGGGTCGACATTGATCCGGTCGTAATAATAACTGCTCATGGACGGGTTCATGCGCTGCCAGGTTTAGCCGCCGTCGGTGGAACGAAACACGCCGCCGGTATCAATTGTTCGTTGACCAGCAGCCGCGGGCTCGCCCGTGAGGATCGCGGCGTAAACAATTTTAGAATTATTGCGCGCAACCGAGATCGTGATCTTGCTCTTCTCTTCCTTTGGCAAACCGTTGGTAAGCTTCGTCCATCTTCGACCGCCGTCG
>JBKPNP010000496.1:0-5247 GCA_046732775.1 Acidobacteriota bacterium | reverse complement strand
TCGGTGGCTCGGTGCGCGATATCATCATGGGCATTGAGCCCAAAGATTGGGATCTGGAGGTCTACGGTGTCGAGCCCACTCAGCTTCGGGAGCTGCTCGATCGCTTTGGTTCCGTCAACGTAGTCGGCGAAGCCTTCACGGTTTATAAGTTGGGTTCCGATCTGGACGTTTCGCTGCCGCGCCGCGATCGTAAGTCGGGACGCGGTCATCGCGGCTTTGTTATCGAAGGCGATCCTTCCATGAGTTTTACCGACGCTGCCCGGCGTCGCGACTTCACCATCAACGCCATTTTGCAGGACCCCTTAACTAACGAGACCATCGATCCATTCGCGGGCCAGAAGGACATCAAGAACAAGGTTTTACGCGCCGTTTCAGCAGAGACATTTGCTGAAGACAGCCTGCGAGTGTTGCGCGCCGCTCAGCTCGCCGCACGGCTCGAGTTTGCTATCGCGCCTGAGACGATTGCGCTTTGCCGGACAGTGGATTTGTCTGATCTGGCGGCCGAACGTGTCTGGGGCGAACTCGAAAAACTGCTGTTCGCGCAGCGTCCGTCGCTCGGGTTGAATTGGTTGCGTGAGCTCCGCGCGATCGAACAACTCTTCCCGGAACTCGAGGCGCTGATTGACGTACCCCAGGACAACGAATGGCATCCGGAAGGCGACGTCTTTGTTCATACAACTTTGGTCACGGATCGCGCGCGGGAGTTGATCGACGACTTGCCTTATCCGAGACAGGTGGCGGTAATGCTCGCCGCAGTCGCACACGATTTTGGCAAACCCGCAACTACGAAGTTCGTCGACGGCCGTTTGCGTTCACGCGGGCATGAAGAAGCGGGCGTGGCACCGGCAATGACCTTTCTTGACCGTCTCAAGGTGCACACAATTGATGGTTACGACGTGCGCGCACAGGTGATCGCCCTGGTGCGCGATCACTTGAAGCCGGGTGAATTTTTTAAGAAGCGTGACGAAGTAGGCGACGGCGCCTTTCGGCGACTGGCGAGAAAGTGTGAACTCGATCTGCTCTATCGCGTTGCCGCTGCGGATTCGCTTGGACGTAATGCAGACTGGGTGCCGCGTGAGAAGTGGTTCAACGCTGAGGCGCAGGAATGGTTCATCGAGCGGGCAAGGCAATTGGAAGTTGAGACGCGCCCGCCTGCTCCTATCTTGCTTGGGCGTCACTTATTGGAGATGGGGTTGGAGGCTGGCCCGCGCGTAGGCGAAATCACAAAAGCCGTTTACGAGCTGCAGCTCGACGGACGTGTGCGCACGCTGGCAGATGCGAAGAATGTGGCGAGTGAAATGTTGTCTAGGTAGCGCTCCCAGCTTTGCGCTCCCAGCCTAGGCGATCTTTTGAATCGAATCGCCGAAGATATAGCCAAGCGTTTTGTAGATCAGCTTCGCCGTGAGAAAGCTCGGTGAATTGTTACCGGGCGCGGTGGAAAGCTCGGTCACGTCCATGCCTACGATTCGTCGCTTCTCAGCCGCTCGCTTGATTAGCCAAACAACGTCGTACCACATCAACCCGCCGGGTTCAGGCGTGCCGGTAGTCGGGATCAAGCTTGGGTCGAATCCATCGACGTCAATCGTTAAGTAAACGTCTTCGGTAAGAAAGTCGACGGCTTCCTCAATCCAATCAGTTCGTCCCACGATGTCTTTCGCGTAAAACACTTTCGTCGGCAGAGACGGAATCACGCGCGCCTCTTCCGCTGACAGCGAGCGAATGCCCACTTGCACCGCGGGACAAAACTCGACTACGCGTCGCATGATCGAAGCGTGACTGTGTGGCGTTCCGTCATACTGGTCGCGAAGATCGGCGTGAGCGTCTATTTGCAGCACTGATAACTTCGGATACTTATCTTTGTGAGCTTTGATGACTGGCGCAGAGATTGAATGCTCGCCACCAAGCATGCAGATAAACTTGTCGAGCTTCAGCAGACGTTCGGCTTCGGCAAACAGTGCAGGCATCATTACATCCGCTTCGCGATCTGCGTCGATCGCAGGCAGCGTGTGAATACCAATCTGTGCCGTCTCGCCGCCGACTTCCTCATCGTACAGCTCCATGTTCCGTGAAGCTTCAATGATCGCCTCCGGCCCGTCTTTCGTGCCGACGCCGTAACTCACAGTTTTCTCGAATGGCACGGGCCAAATCAACACCTTCGCCTGATCGAAGTCGGCCATCGCTTCTTCAAGGCCGCCAAAATTATTCGGTAAATTCTCAGATTCGCTCATGCCCTGAATCATAGTTAGTGCAAAGAGCAAAGTCCAAGCGGCGGAAATCAAGTGATGAGTAATGAGTGATGAGTAATGAGTGATGAGTAACGAGTAATGAGTAATGAGTAATGAGTAATGAGTGGTTGAGTGGTTGAGTGGTGAGTGAGGCATGCGCCAACCACCGCTACACTCTCCAAACTCATCACTTATCACTCATCACTCATTACTGTTCCCCCCGGATTTGGACATTGCACTTTGGAGTCGCTAAGATGTCCGGTCATTTTCCATCCCAAATTCCAAGAGAGTTTCTAATGATTGAATTCGAATTGACTGATGACCATCGCGCCCTCGTGCAAACGGTGCGCGAATTCGCACAGAAAGAGGTTGCGCCACACATCAAGGAATGGGATGAGACGCAGGAGTTTCACCCTGAAATCCTGAAAAAGATGGGAGCCTTGAACCTGCTCGGCGTGTGCATTCCGGAAGAGTATGGCGGCGCCGGCTTCGATTACATTTCTCTCGGTCTGGTTTGCGAAGAGCTCGAAGCGGTCGACACGTTTCTGCGCGTGGTCATGTCTGTGCACACCGGTTTGAATTCGTTGACGTTGCTGACGTGGGGCACAGAAGAACAAAAACAGAAATACCTGGTGCCGCAGGCGAAGGGCGAAAAGCTCGCCACTTACGGTCTCACGGAACCCGGCGCCGGATCTGATGTGGTTGGTTCGAGGTCAACCGCGCGACGCGAAGGCGACGAATACGTCCTCAACGGCGAGAAAATGTGGATCAGTCTCGCGGACATTGCTGACAACTTTCTTTTCTTCTGCTGGACCGACGAAGAGAAGCGTCGCAATCGTGATCATTCGGGCATGTCGTGTTTCATCGTTGAACGCGGCATGAAGGGGTTCACTTCCGGCACCATCCACGGCAAGCTCGGTATTCGCGCCGGCAACACGGGATATTTTTCATTGCAGGATTTGCGCGTGCCGGCGGCAAATCTGGTCGGTGAGGAAGGTGAAGGATTCAAGATTGCGATGTTTGCGCTCGAGCAGGGCCGCTACACAGTTGCCGCCGGCGCCACCGGAGTGATTCGCGCGTCGCGCGATGCCTCAGTAGCCTACGCGATGGAACGAGAAACCTTCGGCACCAAGATCGCTAATCATCAGTTAGTGAAACAAAAAATTGCCGAGATGGAAGCCGACTATCAAATGACGCGGCTACTCTGTTTGCAAGCCGGTTACCTGAAGAACACGGGCCAACCAAACGCGCGGGCCACCAGCCTCGCCAAGTGGCAAGCGACGACCCGCAGTGAGAAAGCGGCCTCGATGGCGATTGAAGTGCACGGCGCGAACGGCTATTCAAACGACTATCCGGTGGAGCGGTATTTGCGCAATTGCAAAGCTGCGATTATCTACGAGGGAACGCGCGACATTCACACCTTGATGCAGGCCGACTGGGCGCTGGGTTTGAAGAAAGAGAAGGCCGCGCGCAAGACGCTGCCGCCGTGGAAAGGATCTGATTCCCGCTGAGTCTGCTATTCAGTCCGCTAAGCGTTTCGCGAGCAAAGAGCGATATCTTAGGCCCGGAGGCCGGCAGTGAATAGCCACGTCCATGAGGGTGTGGACTCGACCCGTAATTTGTGACAGAGCGCCGAAGGTGCGACGGTCGAATTCTCTAACTTGTCCAGCCGAAATGTCTCGACTGCCGCACCTTCGGGCTCGATCCGGTTGGTCGTCTTCTTTCCACGCCCTCACGGGCGTGGCTACTAACCAACGGCCCTTCCGGCCTCCATTCGCCGCCGGCTGCTCATTTAGATCCCAGCCAGGTCGCGCAGCTACAGCGACTCCAGGAAGGCGATCAGTTGATTCCTTTGTGTTTGAGTCAAATTGTTAACGTATCTCGACCGAACAGCCGCGGCTTCACCGAAGTGGCGCCTGATTGCTTCGTCGAAAGTTTTCGAGTCGCCGTCGTGCATTAGGCGTGTGCGTGTGCGCACGCCCCAAAGCGGCGGAGTGCGCACCATGGTTCGAGTGACCTGTCCGCCGTTTTGCACGATGCCATCGCCAGTGCCGATGTCATGTAACAGGAAATCGCTAAAAGGCTTGATGACCTTGTTAGCGAGGGCTGCCGGCACAAAGAACTGGTTGCCATTGATTGGTGTGCACGCTGGAGCGGTGACGATCGAAGGGACGTGACAAACGCTGCAGCTGTATTTCGGTTCGCCGTTTACCACCATGGTAGCGAAAAGCGCAGCCCCGGCATTAACGTCATTTTGAAATTGACTGATGATGTCCGGATCGCGCGGCGGCGCTTTGGTGGCCCGCATGAACTCGGCGAATACTTTTATGTCCTGTGCGTTGTCTTCGCCGCATTTAATGGTGTTGAAGGGTGGATCGCAGAACGCCTCATCGTCCTTGATATCGAAGATCGTTCCGAATCCCACAAAGCGATTCAGCGAAGTATTCTCCTTGCGGATAAGGAAGTTGGTAATGCCGATCTCGTTGAGATAGGCATCGGCAGAGAACGAAAGCAGGCTCGCGTGTTGATTCTTCCAGCCGAAGCGACCCACGCGCATAACGCACTTAATCGCGGGGTTGGTGCATTCGGTGTTGTTGTTTGGAAAGTTGGCTTCGAGCACCGGCACCGTGATTACCAGTCCGTGGACTTCGTTGCCGGTGGTACCCGGTTGGTTATTGGCTATCGCTACGAGTGTGCCGTCGGCAATCGCCTCTACGAAACCATCACCCAGCGTATTGAGCGAGGTGCGAAACGTTCGGGTCAGCTCCTCGGCTGTTAGCGCCGGTCCGCTTATTACTCCCGCCGTGAACAGCGGTGGCACGCGTTCCTGAACTTTAGCGCTCATGCGCGTGTCAGCTGGATTGTAGTTTGGCGTGGGCAGGCCACGGTCGTTGATGAGCGAGCCGCCGGGCGCGTCATAAAAAGTCGAACCGATCGTGTGTCCGGCCCTCAGTTCAGTCACTTGACTGATTGCTCCGGTCACCGGATTCTGATGGCACTCCTTACACGACTGCGCGTTATA
>JBKPNP010000495.1:0-1077 GCA_046732775.1 Acidobacteriota bacterium | reverse complement strand
CACTCGCGCACGACATGAACCGAGTGATCGATAGTCTGCCCGCGATACTGAAAGCTTCCGGAGCGCCCCAGGAAGTTGCGGAAGCGGCCTGTATGGCCGGGTGGAAGCATGCGGTGGGTGAAGGGTTGAGTATGCATGCCGTGCCCGTAGAACTTCGCGGGCAAACGCTCGTCGTGGCTGTCGCCGATAACCTCTGGCAGCGTCAGCTGGAACAAATGCGTGGACAGCTGTTGCTTCGGCTGAACTCGGTTCTGGGCCAGCCGCTGGTAAAGTTAATCGAACTGCGAATAGATTCTAAGCGAGTTGAACTGGAGCGCGTCCGCCGGCTAAAGCACACCGCAGCGCCAGTCGATTATCAGGTGCCGTCCGAATTACTGACAGCAGCCGCGCGCATCGAAGACGTCGAGTTGCGACGCGCATTTCTGGGTGCGGCCACAAGCTGCGTGAGGCGTTTAGAAGATCCGCAGTTCACAATCCAAAATCCGAAATCGTGACCTATGCCTATCACCGAAGCTGACGTTGAGAAAGTTGCCCAACTGGCGCACATGGAAATTACGCCGGAAGAGCTCAAGATATTTGCGCCGCAGATGGCGGACATCGTCGCCTACGTGGAACAACTGAATGCGCTGCCCACTGGTGACGTGGCGCCAGCGCTCGGCGGCTTAACGCCCGAGGGTGAAGCGACCGACTCGGCGCGCGATGACGCGGTTGAGCCCTCGCTCGGTCAGCAGACCGCACTCGCAGAAGCGCCGGATGCGGCATCCGGACATTTTCGGGTACCGAAAGTGCTGTAGGCGGTGGGCAGTGATCAGTGGTCAGTGGTCAGCAATCATTAGTCAGTAGTCATTAGTCAGTAATGCCTGAAAATACAAAAGACATCACAACCTTAATGACCCGCGTTGCGAACGGTGCGACGACCGCGCGTGCGCTAACGGCCTCAGCGATCGACGCCGCGGAAAAGTTGAATGAACCGCTCAACGCTTTTCTGCAAATCGATCGAGACGGCGCGTTGCAGCGTGCTGAATCAACCAGCGCAAATGGCGCGCTGTCCGGAGTTCCACTCGCCGTTAAAGACAA
>JBKPNP010000494.1:0-2240 GCA_046732775.1 Acidobacteriota bacterium | reverse complement strand
TCCCCTCAACCAGGTAAGGCGTGGTCTCAACGATCTTGCCCGTCTCCTTGTAGGTCTTGAAGATCGAGCCGAAAGGATCCGCGCCTACCACTCTAATGTTCGGGTTCTTTTCCTTTAAGAAACGACCGGTCCCTGAAATAGTGCCGCCGGTGCCGATGCCGGCAACGAAGTGTGTGATCTTGCCTTCAGTCTGTTCCCAGATTTCCGGACCGGTAGTTCGGTAGTGGGCTTCGGGGTTCGCGGGATGTGAATACTGATCCGGGTAAAACGAGTTTGGAGTTTCCTTCGCGATTCTTTGCGCAGTTGAAACGTAGTGATCCGGCGTACCGGGTTTAGCAGACACTGGAGTGATAACGACGTCGGCGCCGAGTGCTTTGAGGTAACGAGATTTTTCGACCGACGCTTTGTCAGTCATCACGAAAATACACTTGTACCCCTTTACCGCCGCCGCAAGTGCCAACCCAATTCCGGTGTTGCCGGAAGTTGCTTCCACGATGGTTCCGCCGGGTTGGAGTTTACCCTCGCGCTCAGCCGCTTCGATCATCGAAATGCCGATACGATCCTTCACCGAGAATCCCGGGTTCAGGTTTTCCATCTTCGCGAGCACCGTCGCATTGAGTCCGCGCGTCATCCGCTGAAGTTTGACCAGCGGCGTCCGACCGATGAGTCCTAAAACGTTGTCGTAATAGTGCATTCCATCTCCGAGGCAGTGATTGATTTGTTTTTAGCAGAACAATTTCTAACAGAACTTAAGCGGCCGCGCTATTTGGGAAGCACATCTTCGCAGATTTTTTTTGCAATTAACTGACCCGCCACACGATTGCCCTCTACGTTCCAATGTCCGTTGCCCAGATTGCTGCCGAATCCATGCAGAAACACGTTGTTTCGTTGCGCATACGCCTGCAGTTCCGGAGCAAGCGTAATCACAGAAATGCCTTCCCGTTCACCGAGAGCTTTAATTCGATTGTCGGGGTAAAACAAGTCGGTGATGCCGAAGCGCTGCATAAAATATTCGCGTGCGCGCGGATCGGGAAGCACCTGGGGGCCGTTGCTCAACGTAACGACGAGAAACTTTGCCCCGCTTCGAGTAACGTCATCGCGCATACGTAATAACAACTGTTCGGTTACCTGCCAGGCGTCGTTCCAAATCGCGTTGGTCGGCTGCAGGTATACAAGGTTGTCGGTGCCAAGTTCGTCGGCGCGACTGAACAGGTCAGGCTTATCGGTAGTATTTGTTGTAGGCGCAGGTGCAGACTTTGCCGCGCGCTTAGCTCGCCATGACGCCATCAAAACCTTGAAGCCACGCTGCGCCTGAACTACCGCAGCGACGACGCGCGAATTGGTGCGCCACCAGGCGGCGAATCGTCCCAGCGTCGAATTGCTGAACTGAAATCCCCGCGACTGTTTGAATGAATCGTCCAACGTTAATTGGCCGTCGCGATAGATGAAATAGGGAACCTCATCAGTCTTCTTCAGCGCGCGCGAGTTGTCGGTGATGTCGTTGTTCGTAGTCACCGCTAACAGCACGAGGTCCGGCGAATACTTCAGGACTTTTTCGTGCAGCGTCAGCAGTTCCTGCGCCGTGCCGTAACCGGAAACACCAAAATTTATGACTTCGACCTGTTGACCAGAAAAAGCGCTGCACTGTTCAAGGTCATTTTTCACGACTGACCAGAACGCCTGGTTCACATCTACGGACAAAGCCTCGCAGTAGGAGTCGCCAACGACTGCAATTCTGAAAGTGTTCGCAGGTTTCGCTTGGGAATGCTCGAAATCTCGCAGGCCATCGCTGTTGATGCGAACGTATGATTCACCTTCCCGGCGATACCAACCCCTTGCATCCGGGCGAAGTGAAACGCCTACCACATTGTCGCGCTGGTAAAAGTCAGGGTAAGAATATCCGACAGCTCGCAAAGCAGCCTCGGCGATGATTGCGCCAAACAAAAATCCACCTAAAACCAGCAGCAGCTTAGCGAATCTTTTTCGTCTGGCGGAACGTGTCGGGAGCATGTATCAGCGATGATTGTTTGGAAAGGGCTGCGAAATAGCGAAGCAATACCTTAAGCGACCCGCTGGGATTTTGTCCAAACTGTATGACGGATGGGTAGTGCCCTAATTTCAATTCTTCTCTGTGCTACCTCGGTAAACTCTGTGTCTCTGTGGTGATGAAAGTTAGGCAAATACTCACCACCGAGACACAGAGAACACGGAGGAGGCACAGAGGATTTCAAATTAGGTCA
>JBKPNP010000493.1:0-19621 GCA_046732775.1 Acidobacteriota bacterium | reverse complement strand
TCCTAAAGCGGTGACGGGTCACCGCACTCCAAAGTCGAGCGTGTATCGCAGCAATAAACTTCAAGTTCCGGTGCGTGAATGGCAATGCGTGTCGACCCGGTCGCTACCGCTTCCAGTTCTGAATTAGCCGACCCACGGAACACGGACCTGACGTTTGAGTGCCTAGTACGTGCTAAACTTTCGCGCATCCGACTCCTTAGAATGTGAATTGAGGGAACCCGTAATGAAACTAATTCGCAATGCCGTGGCGTTGCTGCTCTCGTTAACTTTCCTAACATCGTCCGCAAATTTCTATTCGGTTTTTTCGCAAACATCCGCTCCCACCGTGCTCGATGGATTTACCGCGTCTGGCTCGACGGAACAACGCCGCTGGGAAGAAGAGTTTCGCTCAGTACCCGCGCCCAATTCGGCGCGAGAACATTTACGGCGGTTAACGGCTGAACCTCACGTAGCGGGAACGAAGGAGGACTACGCGACTGCGATTTACGTGCGTGATCAGATTCGCAGTTACGGCATTTCGTCTGAGTTGAACGAGTATGAAGTGTTGCTGCCTTATCCGAAGCAGCCGAGCATCGTTGAATTGGTTTCGCCGCGACGCGAACGGCTTTCGGTGAAGGAACCGGTGATCGCGGAAGATCCAAGTTCGTCTAATCCCAAAATTATTCCGCTGTTCAATGGTTACAGTCCCAGTGGCGACGTAACCGCTCCGCTGGTTTACGTTAACTACGGCTTACCGCCTGACTACGAGGCACTGAAGAAAGCGGGCGTTGACGTGACTGGAAAAATTGCGATCGCGCGCTACGGGAATTCGTTTC
The DNA here is from genome assembly GCA_046732775.1 of Acidobacteriota bacterium. Lineage (GTDB taxonomy): Bacteria > Acidobacteriota > Blastocatellia > Pyrinomonadales > Pyrinomonadaceae > PSRF01. The sequence goes on along the minus strand of JBKPNP010000493.1, from coordinate 18,806 downwards.
GCGGCGTGAAGGCGCAGGTCGCGGAAACGAACGGTGCGGTCGGTCTCCTTATCTATTCTGACCCGGCTGATGATGGGTATGCACAGGGTGATGTTTACCCGAAAGGGCCATGGCGTCCACAGTTTTCAGCGCAGCGCGGTTCCGTTCAGTTTCTCTCGACCGCGCCTGGTGATCCACTGACGCCCGGACGCGGAGCGGTTGCAGGCGCGCCGCGTTTGAAGATGGAAGAAGTGAAGACGTTGCCGCGTATTCCGGTGCAGCCGATTTCTTATGGCGATGCGCGGCAGCTGCTGGAACCATTGCGCGGTCCGATCAGACCGAAAGGGTTTCAGGGCGGGTTGCCGTTTCCGTATCACGTTGGCGGAACTGAATTCGTTCGGGTCCATTTGAAGACAGTGATGGATTATCAGGTGCGCAAGATCTGGAACGTGATTTCGCGCATTGAAGGCGCCGAAGAAAATGATCGCTGGGTGATCATGGGTAATCACCGCGACGCGTGGACTTTCGGAGCGGTGGACCCGAACAGCGGAACCACGGCGATGCTGGAAGCGGCGCGCGGTTTCGGTGCGTTGCTGAAAAGTGGTTGGAAGCCGCGCCGCACGATCGTGCTTTGCAGCTGGGACGGCGAAGAGTATGGCTTGCTGGGCTCGACTGAATGGGCCGAAGACAACGCCGCAGAGTTGAAACAAAAAGCGGTCGCCTACTTGAACATGGATGCAGCAGTATCGGGACCAAACTTCGGCGCGTCAGCAGTGCCCTCGCTGTGGAAACTTATTCGGGGTGCTACGCGCGACGTGAAGGATCCTAAAAGTGGTATGTCAGTCTACCAACAATGGCAGGCGCGCAGCCGCGAAGATCAGGCTCAACCCGAACTGACGGACGCGGCCACCGGTTCCGACACCGCAATCGCAGAAGCGCGTATCGGCGCTCTTGGATCAGGTTCGGACTACACTCCGTTTCTGCAACACCTGGGCGTGCCTTCGAGCGACATGGGTTTCGGCGGCGACTACGGCGTCTATCACTCCGCCTATGATTCGTTTTACTGGATGACGCATTTTGGCGATCCTACTTTTGCTTATCACGTCACCGCGGCGCAGTTGTGGGGTACCGTCGCGCTGCGACTTGCTGACGCCGCCGGACTGCCACTCGATTACCGTGACTACGCCTGGCAAGTTCGCGAGTTTTTCAATGAGAGTACGAAAACCGCCAGGAGCCGCCGGCTGGCGGGCTTCGACGAGAAACGAATGCTCGAAGCCGTTCGTGATTTTGCCGAGGCGGCTGAACGGTTGGAGCAGGCCAGGCAGGAAGCTGTTAAAGACGTGGAAGGAAGTCGAACGGAAGCGAACGACCGGTATCCGCGCGCGTTGGCGCGGCTCAAGCGAATCAACGACGCGCTGTTGGCGGTTGAGCGGGCCTTCACAGATGGACGTGGACTGCGCGGTCGAACGTGGTATACGCACCAGATTTACGCGCCGGGAACTTACACCGGTTATGCCGCCCAGCCGTTGCCGGATTTTCGTCAGGCGCTCGAGGATCGAAATACCACGAACGCTACGGAGGCTTTAGTGCGCATCATCGATGCGCTCAATCGAGGCACAACGATCTTGCGTAATGCTCGCGACTGAGAAACGGCCTGAACTAAAGGCGCGCGATTTTACGCGTTACCAAAGTCAGAATAATTTCTTACTGTATTCACGCTCACTGAATAGAAGGAGTTAGCCATGAGAAAAAGGTTTTCGGGTTTAAGCGCCTCAGCGGCGCTGCTGCTGTTGATCGTTTCGTCATCCGTGTTTGTGGCGCAACGCCGTCCGGTAAATCGCCCGCCTGCGGCGACACCGGCTGCTCCAGGGGCGAACGATCTCAAGATTACCTACCGCACGACCACGATGGGTCAGTCGATGCAAAACACCACCATGCTCAAAGGCTCGCGCGAGCGCAGCGAGATGAAGATGGGACAGGGCTTCGACATCATCAATATTACGCAATGCGATCTAAAGCGCGTGATTCAGGTCAGCGACAGCACGAAGAAGTATGTCATTACACCAATGGACAATGGGGACGCGGCGCCGGCGACTACCGCCACGAGTGGGCAGATGACCTCGACGCCTTCGCAGCGCGGTGGCGTGATCACCTATACGACGAACGCAGTTGATACCGGTGAGCGCAAAGAGATGTTTGGTTTCCAGGCGCGTCACGTGAAGAGTAGTTTCCTGATCGAGTCGTCCGCCGATGCTTGTACTCCGATGAAGCAGAAGATGGAAACCGATGGCTGGTACATCGACTTTTCTTATGGCCTGCGTTGCGAAATGGGCGGCGCAGCGATGCGCAACCCGATGGCGAGTGGTGGCGGTTGTAGAGACAGCGTTCGCTTTAACCGTCAGGGAGCGGCACGCACCGGTTATCCGTTGCAGGAAACAACCACGTCTTACGGACCGGATGGCCAGGTGGCGTTTACCTCTACGAAAGAAGTCATTGAACTCTCACGCGCACCCCTCGACGCCGCGTTGTTCGATGTTCCTGCCGGATACACCGAGACCAGTAACTATCAGGAGTTGTACGGGATGCCGTCGATGGCAGCGATGTCACAAATGGCGCAGCGCGAAAACACCGACACTCCGTCGATGAGTTCCGTCATGCAGCCAAGTGCGAAAGCGCCCGGCGCGATCCGCATCGGCGTCGTGCAGGTCAACAACCGTACCGAGCGAGCCGTGTCGCAGGACTCGTTGCGCAGTCGGCTCGTCGGACAGATTCAGGCAAGTGGATTGGAAGCAGTGCCGCTTAACGCCATTGGGCCCACGGAGGCCGAGGCTGAAGCGAAGGCGAAGCAGTGTGACTTCATCCTTTACACGGACGTCACCATGCTAAAAACTTCGGCGGCAAAGAAACTCGGCGGTATGTTTGGTCGGGTAGCAGGAGTGGGCGGCATCGACAAGACGGAAGCGAAGGTTGAGTTCAAGCTATTCGCCGTCGGCAACACCGCGCCGCGCTTGCAGTCTTCGGCAACTGCGAAAGAAGAAGGTGACGAAGCGAGTGCCGGAACGGCGATGGATCAGGAAGCGCGGCAGGTGATTGCTGAAGCGCGGCGGAAAGGGAACTGATGAGGTCACCACTCGAGCGCTAGCGTCTCGCTTGCTTCGTGGGTTACCTCTCTCCGCCGTTGCAACCAGGGGACGGTGGCGCTCCAGTCGGTCGTCCTAAAGTTTACTCATCCGCTACCTCTGACGGTACCGGGCTCAAAAGATCGCAAACTAACAGTTTGCGTTACAAATACTAAAAGCCACGAAGCTAGTTCGTGGCTTTTGGTTTTTCTGACTTCGTCTTGCTTTTCTTATCGGGAGGCGGCGGCAATTTATTTACCGCCTGAAGAATCGAATCGGCGTACTCCATCAGCTTGTCGAAACTGTTCAGCTCGGCTTCGCCTTTCGCCTGCGTTTCCGCAGGTTTCAATTGTTCTACAATTCGCGTGGCTGCGGCCGCCAGTTTTCGCAGCGCTTTCGCGATCAACGGATTCTTTTCATCGTGAGCGCTGACGTCGTCGATGTTTGTAATGGCTTCGTCGAAGATACGCGCGATGTCACCGATGAGTTCGGCGCGGGAACCCGAGGGCAGTTCGCCCCAGAGCTCAGAGTCTTTTTTCAACTGCTTTGCGCTGGTGGCGTCGATGCCGTTGAGCGCGAGCATTCGGCGATCGGCCGCCTTGATGAAGATGTCGATCCGCTTATCGAGAATCTGCGCGTCCTTTACCAGATCGATTTCCTGCGGCGTTAAGTGTTCGCGACTTTGAAAAGCGCCGGCGGCGGAACTGAAGCCGGCGATTAGCAGCGCTGCCATGATCAAAAAACGCAATGTGAATTTGTGCATGATCGTTTAGGGATGGTTACTCGGGTTTCTTTACGTCTTTGCTGTCCGCGGGTTTCGTCTCAGCCGTTTTGCGCGGCTCGCGAATTACCGTGTTGCCGTAAAACGAATTAAGCGCTTCGGTGCGACTTTCGCGCGCGAAGGTTTCCACTTCCTTAATCCAGACGGCGTACTCCGCAGGCGTTGTTCGACGCACCGAATTCAGTCGCGGGCCGTGGGCGCGCAGGGCGATCTCCAAACGCTTGTATAAATCGCGCCGGCGATTGCCTTCGCGTCCGAGCGTCTTCAAGTAACTGAGTAGGTCTTCAATCAACGCCCAGTACATTCCAATCTCAGCCGAGGCGCCGTCGTACTGTTGGATTGCAGTTTGATTCTCGACGTTGGTGAGGTGCGCTTCCGCAAGCTCGACCGTCAGCTTCACTCGCGCCTTATCGTCTTTGGCTGCCGTCAACTGTTCACGCTCGGCGCGCGTAATGATTTTCAAAGGAGGAGGCGCTGTTTGTTGTTGGAAACGAAAGGGCGTGGCGGTTGACAGCTGGGCGCAGACTACGACCAGCAGAACTGTGACCTGGATTTTTCGACGCGAAACGTGATGTGGAACAAGTCGCATGTCTGGTGCTGATCAATCTGGCGTGGTGCGCGCAGGGTTTCGTTTTGTTCCCTGGCCGAGCTGAATCTGTCGCCGCAGTGACGGCAATCGTAGTTTAACCTTTTCAATTTCGAGCTGATTGGTGGCGACGTCAGCTTTCCCGATGAACGTCTCGTAGGCTACGAGTGCCTCATTGTACTCTCCGAGATAATCATGAGCAGTGGCAATGAAATAATAAGCGACAGAGAGATCGGGTTTCGATTTTAGTAACCATTGGTATTCCGTGAGCGCCGCTGCATATTGTTTGCCCTCATACAGGGCGGTGGCAAGATTTGCGTGGGCGGCGTAGTTCTCGGGTGCGTCGGCGATCACGCGTCGCAGTATCTCGGTTGCCTCCGGAAAACGTCGAGCCTGGACGAGCGCGGAGCTGTAACCGGTCGCGTAATCTACGTTGGCAGGTTCAATCGTCGCTGCGCGTTTGTAGTAGTCGAGTGAACGTTTTGGATCGAGGGTGCGAAACGCCGCACCCAAGCGCGCGAGCAGCATCGCACTATTCGGATTTTTGGTCAGCAAGAATTCCAGCGCTTTGCGCGACGTCTCCGGATCCTCGCTGTTCGCTGCGGCGATTTCCTCAGGTGTACCGACCACTCCACGAGCGTCGCCGACGGACGGTTGTGCGGTTATGCCGGCAGCCTCGGCGGCGCGATGCGCGTCCTCGGCTCTTCCGGCTAGTTGGTAGTCTGCCGCTAAACGCGCAAGCGCGGACTTGTCTCCTTTAATCAACGACTCAACGTTTTTGAGATCGACGTAAGCCGGTTCCTTCTCACCGATCGCAATTCGGATTTCCGCACGCTCGAGCAGAGCCGGCACGTTGGCCGGTTCTAACTGAAGAACTCGAGCGACTGACTCGAGTGCAGCGACATTGTCGCCCGCGGCACGTTCCGCCAGCGCCCTAAGAATCCACGCTGCTGCGGGCGCTTCTTTGTCAGCCGTGGCTCCGCGAGCGAGTTCCACCGCTTGCTTCGCATCGCCGGCGCGTAAACGGATGTCGGCCAACAAACGCAAGGCAATGTAGTTATTGCGGTCGAGTTTGATCGCTTCTCGCAGAGATGCCTCGGCCTCCGGATCGCGCTTGAGACGAACGAGTAACGAACCCAACGAAGTGTGGGGGAGCGACCAATTCTTGCGCAGCTCGATCGTTCGTCGCAGCGACGTCTCAGCCTCAGGCAGGCGTGAGAGACCAATTAAGACGTTTGCTCTTTGGAATTCCGCTTCGGCAAACTCGGGTCGCACCTTGATCGCTTCGTCGTAAAACTCCAGCGCCTTAACGAGGTCGCCGCGCGCGTGAGCATTCTGCCCGCGTTCGAACAGTTTGACCGGGTCCGGTGAATCACCAAAGGTGTCTTCGGATTGAGCGCGCGTTGTGAAGGCGCCGCTGCAAATCAAAATGATCGCGGTTGTCAGCGCCGCCATCAGCGGTGATAAGCGAATCGTTTTGGTAATGCGTTGTCTCAAGAATCCGGGGTCGCAAAGGGATGAAATTCGATATCTGAGGAGGTCTCGATGTTACCACGGTCAAAACGGCTCGTCCAAAACTGTCCGCGAAGATCGAACCTCAACAGCGCTGTGATGCTGGTTGCGCTTGTCTTGATGCATGCGCTAACATTGCTTTCGCAATCCCATCATTTTGTTAGAGAGTCAGACGCACGCGGCGTACGTGTATCTGCTCGGGGAGTCAAAGTGTTTTGAGCAGTTCGCTCGTTGAAAACTTCCAACCCGAAATAGCTCCGGCCCGCGCCGACGAATACGCTGCGCTCACCAAAGAAAATTCCCTGCGTAATCTGCTTCGCGAAATGGGCTCGGTTGTCGTCGCCTTCTCCGGCGGTGTCGATAGTACGTATCTGGCTTACGTCGCGAACTTGGAATTAGGCGACAAGGCCCTTTGCGTCACCGGCGAGTCCGCAAGCTTGTCGGAGGTACAGCGACAGCAAACAGTGCAACTCAGTCAGGAGTTTGGTTTCCGTTCGGAAGCGATCCTGACGTCGGAGTTGGACGACGAGAACTACACCGCGAATGGCCCAACACGTTGTTACTTTTGCAAAGACGAACTTTACAAACAGCTCGAGCGGGTTGCGGCTGATCGAGCGATCACGTTCATCGTTGATGGTTCAACCACGGATGACCTCGCCGATTATCGTCCGGGACGCGCAGCCACCACCGAACACGGTGTGCGCAGTCCGCTGATTGAAGCCGGGCTCTCGAAAGCGGAGGTTCGCATCCTGAGCCGGCGTGCAGGCTTGCCCACCTGGGACAAAGCAGCGAGTCCCTGCCTTTCGTCGCGAATCGCTTACGGCATTCCGGTCACAATCGAGAGACTGTCTACCGTCGACCGGGGCGAAGCGATCTTACGTGAGTTTGGTTTCAAGGAATTTCGAGTTCGTCACCACGACAATCTTGCCCGTATAGAAATCAGCAAGACGGAGATGGAGCGAGCGCTGCAACTGGACGTGGTTGAGGAACTGGCGCGACGCTTCCGTGAGCTTGGTTTTAAATACGTCACCCTCGATCTTCACGGCTTTAGAAGCGGCGCGATGAATGAGGTCCTTACGCGAGCGTGACGAGGCGGCAGTTTGTAGTCTATTGATTCACGCTCCGCGACCTTTGTGGAAAGTTTTCATGCACAGATTTGATTTAGTTTTCAAATTCGGAGTTAGCAGATGGCTAGTATGCAAAGCACAAGTTTCGTAGACGACATCCGCGAGATAAAAGAAGAGAACCCGTTTGAATCGATGATGTCTCGCTTCGATCGGGCCGCGCAGCTGTTGAACCTTGACGCGGACCTGTACGCGGTCATGAGAGTTCCCAACCGCGAACTAAAGGTTTACATCCCGACACGAATGGATTCTGGTCGAATCCAGGTGTTTGAAGGCTATCGCGTGCAGCACAATTTCGCGCGTGGGCCGGCGAAGGGCGGCATCAGGTATTCGCCCGACGTCAATCTCGACGAAGTGAGGGCGCTTGCCGCTTGGATGACCTGGAAATGTGCGGTCGTCAATGTTCCGTTTGGCGGTGCAAAAGGCGGAATTGTTTGCGATCCGCAGCAGATGTCCATCGGTGAGCTCGAGCGCATGACCCGGCGTTACGCCTCCGAGTTGCTGGACTTTATTGGGCCGGAAAAAGACGTGCCTGCTCCCGACATGAATACAAACGAGCAGACTATGGCCTGGATAATGGATACCTACTCGATGCACGCCCGGCACACCGTGACCGCGGTGGTGACGGGAAAACCTATTGACCTTGGGGGCTCTTCCGGGCGTCGTGAGGCCACCGGCCGCGGGATCTTGTTTGTCATTAATGAGGCAGTTAAGAAATTTCAGCGCGCCCCTGAGACCACGCGCGTGGTGGTGCAGGGCTCGGGCAATGTGGGCGGCATTGGCGCGCAATTGCTCCATGAACAAGGTTACAAAGTCGTTGCAATTTCCGACGTTCACGGTGGAATTTATAATCCCAATGGTATTGATATCCCCGCGGCGCTGAAACACCTGCAATCAACCCGATCCTTCGAGGACTATCCCGGCGTTGACCGCGTTACCAACAGCGAATTACTGGAGCTTGAGTGTGATGTGCTGGTGCCCGCTGCGACGGAGAACCAGATCACCTCGCAGAATGCAGATCGGATCAAATGCAAGGTGCTGGCGGAAGGGGCAAATGGACCGACAACGGCTGCAGCGGATCAGGTTTTGCATGAGAAAGGCATCTTCGTAATACCAGACATTCTGGCTAATGCAGGCGGCGTTACGGTCTCGTACTTCGAGTGGGTACAAGATCGTATGGGTTACTTCTGGCGTGAGGATGTGGTCAACCAGCGTCTTCAAGACACGATGGTTGCCAGTTTCAATGATCTTTGCCGATACGCCGACGCCCACTCGGTTGACACCCGCACTGCAGCCTACATGCTGGCCATAGACCGGGTGGCCTACGACACACGCATGCGAGGTATATACGCGTGACGGAAAAGACATAAAGAAACAGGGCTTATGGGTTGAAAAGGTCTTGATTTCCCTTAACTGGTAGGGTATGGTCTGGCATGATTCCGTACCGGCCAATAGTGTGAAAATCCTTGCTTGGGCCAAGCTTCAGGTACGGACAGCGAGCGACGCTGGCCTCGTAAAGGCGGCAAAAAAGGCGTCCTGGTTTTCGCTAGCAACGTGTGACCATTGCATCTGTAGGGGAGTGCGAGTGGTCTTGCGCTAACTTTGATTGGTTCTAACCGTTGAACTTAAAACATCGACGTTGGCATTCAAACAACTTCTATATTCGTTTTGCAGGAGGATTGCGATGAGACTCGCAACGAGGGCGCTTTTATCCGCGCTCACTATTTTTGTTTTGTGCGCCGCAGTGTCGGCGCAGACGTTAAGGTTGCCGCAGGATCCACGGAACCAGGCACCGGCCGTAGGTACCGGGGGACCGGTAGCTGGGCCAACGGGACTGTTCACGGTTTACGATGCGGACACGATCCGGCGCGGGGAGTTCACGTTCAGCGTTGCCTATAGCAACTATGATCGGGATCCAGGCAATGCCGATATCGTGGAGACGCCGCTGAGCTTTAACGTCGGCATCAACGACCATCTGGAGATCTGGGGAAGCACGAACGGATACCGCGGGATCAAGGTAAATAGTCCGCAGAACCTGTCGAGCTTCTACCTGCCGAACTCGCAGCTTTACTTCAGCGCGACCACGCTGTGCACGGGCGCAGCGGTTATTTTGCCGCCGGAGCGAGTTAGCGGTTCGACAGCGCTGACAGGATTTAGTCCGCTGTTTCGACCAGCCGGCCCGCCATGCAACGTTGGTGGCCAGCCGTTCCGTCAGTTTCCGTTTATCGGAGCGACGGGCCCGAACTTTGGGCTAACGGGCAACCTGATCGCGCCGCCGTTCACGAGCCGCATCGGCACGCCGTTTGGCGGCAACGGAAGTTTTGGTTCAGCGTCGAACTTCCCGGGCATGGGATCGGTAGTGGGCAGCATCCTGCCCGGCATCGTGCTGGCCAACCAGACGATTCCGGCGAACTTAACGTTCGCGGCGATCACAGTACCTAACCTGTACACGATTGCGCCGACGTACTTACCGGACGCGCCGTTCATCAATCGTCTGTATGGAGAGTCAAGCTTTGGTAGCGTGTCAGTAGGAGCGAAGATTCGCTTAAGCGGACCGAACGACGCGCTGGGCATTGCGTTGATTCCGTTTTATCGCTTTTATCTGGACAAGGCAGACGATTTCTCAGGCTTCAATCAGTTGCAGCGTGGCGCGAGCCCCGGTGGAGACATCGGTGACTTCGGTTTAATTGGCGCCATCTCGGGACGCTTGAGCCAGCATGTAAACGTGTCGGCAAACCTCGGCTACATCCTGAACAGCAACCCGAAGAGCTCAGCTATGGGCGACGCGGTGTTGTTGGATCGGCCGGATGAATTTCTGGCGGGCTTGGGATTCGACTTTCCGATCAACAAGCACTTCCAGCTGATCGCGGAAGCGCGTTCGACCATGTATGTGGCGGGTCACACGCCAAACGCTTTCAACAACAACCCGGTTGACGCCCTGGGTGGCGTGAGGATCTTCCCGGCGCGTTGGTGGGGTATTGGAGCGGCGTATCGCCGTCACATGAACCAGCAGGATAGCGGCCACTTTGAAGGTGGCTTGCCAGCCGCATTTAGAGCTTCGGATGATCCGAACGGATTCATCTTCCAGCTGTGGGCCGGTCATCGCAATCCGCGCACGCCGCCGCCGCCGCCGAATCAGCCGCCGACGGTTTCGGTGTCAGCGTCGAGTGCATCGATCACTTTGCCGTGCCCCCCGGGAACGAGCTCAGCGACCTGTACAGCGAGCGCAAGCCGCAACATAGAAGTGACGGCGAACGCGACGGACCCGGACAACGACACGTTGCTCTACACCTGGACAGTAACGGGTGGACGGGCGCCCAGTGACCAGCGAACGATCGTGTGGGATCTGACTGATGCGCAGCCGGGAACGTACACGGCGAGCGTTGACGTCAATGACGGCAACGGCCACATCACTCACGGGACGACGACCATTACGGTTGCGGCCTGCACCGAGTGCGTGCCGCCGTGTCCCACTGTTTCAGTCAGCTGCCCGTCGGATGTTGATCAGGGCTCGCCCATCACATTCAGCGCGGCAACTAACGGTGACATGGGTAATGTCTCGGTAACTTACAACTGGTCAGTGTCAGCCGGCACCATCAGCAGCGGTCAGGGAACCTCCTCGATTACGGTTGATACAACCGGACTTGGTGGCCAGACGGTGACCGCAACTGTGGAACTTGGCGGATTGGATCCTTCCTGCTCGAGGACAGCCTCCTGCACTACGAGTATCCGTACGCCGCCGAATCCGCCGGTGAAGTTTGACGAGTACGGCAACATCAAGTTCAACGATGAGAAGGCCCGTCTCGACAACTACGCCATCCAGTTGCAAAACCAGCCAGGATCGCAAGGCTACATTCTGGCCTACGGTTCCTGCGCCGGCGAAGCTGAAGCCCGTGCAAATCGCGCCAAGGATTACCTGGTGAATACGCGCGGCATCGATGCTTCGAGACTGATGACAGTAGATGGCGGTTGCCGCTCCGACCTTGGGGTTGAGCTCTGGGTTGTACCCACGGGCGCAACACCGCCGGCAGCGAGCACCGACAACATCATCTCGCCGTGTCCGGAGTGTAAGAAAGCGGCGCCACGCCGCCGTGCACGCCGCGGGCGCATGGATGAATAACAACTAACTCGCGCAATCACTGATTGACGCGACCTTAACCGAACGGGCGGTGCCTTAATCCAAAGGCATCGCCCGTTTTGCATTGATAGGACTGAACCGCAACGGTACGCGCTGTGATGAGGACGTGCGAGCCGAAACCTGAAAGAGTTAGGACCAGCCGGTTGAATTGTGGGAGTAGGCCCGGCTGGTCTTAGACCACCTATCATGGTCTAAACTGTCAGGGTTAAGGGATTTAGGCATTGACACTATGGCCCTCATTTCGTATAAGTGTGCCGCTCTTAAGTTTCTGTCACCTAATTGCTGATAGAGTGGCGCTTATACTCCTCTCGCTGTCGACGGTGGCATTCAATTGATTTCAATACACACTCTGCAAGGAGGAATGCGCATGAAACTCGTAACCAGAGTTCTGATTGCTGCACTTGTTACATTCATGTTCGGTGCCGCAGTGTCGGCGCAGACGTTAAGGTTGCCGCAGGATCCACGGAACCAGGCACCGGCGGTAGGGACCGGCGGGCCAGTTGCTGGGCCAACGGGACTGTTCACGGTTTACGATGCGGACACGATCCGGCGTGGAGAGTTCACGTTCAGCGTTGCCTATAGCAACTATGATCGCGATCCGGGTAATGCCGACATCGTGGAGACGCCGGTAAGCTTTAACGTCGGCATCAATGATCACCTGGAACTGTTCTTCAGCTCAAACGGATACCGCGGGATCAAGATAAACAGCCCGCAGAACCTGTCGAGTTTCTACCTGCCAAACTCTCAGCTATATTTCAGCGCGACTACACTTTGCAGCGGCGGCGCAGTCATTCTGGCGCCTGAACGCGTAAGCGGCGCGAACGATATTTCGGGTGCGGTATTTCGCCCGGCCGGGCCGCCGTGCAACGTTGGTGGCCAGCCGTTCCGTCAGTTTCCGTTCATCGGCGCGACCGGGCCGAACTTTGGTTTAACGGGGAACTTGATCGCGCCACCCTACACCAGCCGTATCGGCACGCCGTTCGGTGGTAACGGAAGTTTCGGGTCGGCCTCAAACTTCCCGGGTATGGGTTCGGTTGTGGGCAGCATCCTTCCGGGGATTGTTCTCTCGACCACGGTACTGCCTTGTACTGCTTTGACTGGGAATTGTAAGCCACCTGCCAACGCCAGTCCGCTGGCACAGGTAATCGTACCAACAACATTTACAATTGCTCCAAGCTATTTGCCTGATGCGCCGTTCGTGAATCGTCTGTACGGCGAGTCAAGCTTTGGCAACGTGGTGGTTGGGGCCAAGATACGGCTCACCGGTCCAAATAATGATTTCGGCCTGGCCTTAATTCCGTTTTATCGCTTTTATCTGGATAAAGCCAACGACTTTTCAGGATTCAACCAGTTGCAGCGTGGCGCGAGCCCCGGCGGCGACATCGGCGACTTTGGTTTGATCGGCGCCGCTTCCGGCAGATTGAGCCAGCACGTGAACGTCTCAGCCAACCTTGGCTACATACTGAACAGCAACCCGAAGAGTGAAGCGATGGGTGATGCGGTGTTGTTGGATCGTCCGGATGAATTCTTGTCCGGTCTCGGTTTCGACTTTCCCATTAACAAACACTTCCAGTTGATCGCGGAAGCGCGTTCGACGATGTACGTGGCGGGCCACACGCCAAACGCTTTCAACAACAACCCGGTTGATGCTCTTGGCGGTGTCAGAATATTCCCCGCTCGCTGGTGGGGAATTGGAGTCGCTTATCGGCGTCACATGAATCAGCAGGACGCTGGTCACTTTAACCAAACCGACTTCAACACGGGCGTGCAAAACCTTTCCGGAGTCTTTGTTCCGGGTCGCGGCATCGTGATTGTTCCCGGTACGACGGTGCCGGCTACACAGGGCGGCCAGCCGATTGGATTTAAGTTCTCGGACGATCCGAATGGCTTTATCTTCCAGCTCTGGGCCGGCCATCGCAATCCGCGCACGCCGCCGGCGCCGCCGAATCAGCCGCCAACGGTTTCGGTGTCAGCGTCGAGTGCATCGATCACCTTGCCGTGCCCGCCGGGAACGAGCTCGGCAACTTGTACAGCGAGTGCCAGCCGCACGGTAGAGCTGACAGCAAGCGCCTCGGATCCAGACAACGATACGTTGCTCTACACCTGGTCGGTAACGGGTGGACGGGTCACGGGTGATCGGAACACGGTGACGTGGGATCTGGGTGATGCACAGGTCGGTACATACACAGCCACCGTGGAAGTCAGTGATGGCAATGGCCACGCCGCTCACGCAAGCACTCTGGTTACGCTCGCTGCCTGCACCGAATGTGTGCCGCCATGTCCGACCGTTTCAGTTAGCTGCCCGACCACCGTACCCTACGGCGGCCCGATTACCTTTACCGCGGCAACTAACGGTGACATGGGTAACGCTTCGATCACTTACAACTGGACTGTCTCGGCCGGCACGATTAGCAGCGGCCAGGGCACATCAAGCATTACCGTCGATACCACTGGTGTCGGTGGCGGAAGCGTAACGGCCACCGTTGAGCTTGGCGGATTAGACCCGTCCTGCTCGCGCACGGCGTCGTGCACAGCCAGTGTCGAAGTACCGCCGCAAGCCTGTCGCAAGTTTGACGAGTACGCCGATCTTCGCTTCAACGATGAAAAGGCGCGTCTCGATAATCTCGCGATTCAGCTGCAACAGGATCCAACCGCACAGGCCTACTATGTGGTGTTCGGTTCTTGTGACACTGAAGGCAATGCGCGCTCAACACGCGCTGTCGATTATCTCGTGAACAATCGCGGCATTGACCGCGGTCGTATCACGGTGGTCGATGGCGGTTGTCGCGAAACGCTGACGGTCGAGCTCTGGATTTGTCCGAGTGGTGCGGGTGCGCCAACCGCGACAAACACGGCAACCGTTTCACCTTGTCCGACTTGTAAGGTGAAACCGCGGCCGCGAGCAAGAACTCGACGTCGCCGTTAAGTGAAGGCAACTAACCTAAAACACGGACGCGTCTTAAAGCATTGACGCGAGCCGTCCAAACCGCGGGCGATGCTCTCCTATTCAGAGCATCGCCCGTTTACTTTGTGTGCTGTTACGTTTTGAAAAGAAAAGTGAGCGATACAAAATCACGAAATTATATTAAAATCGAAATGTTACGTGTTGCCCCTGGCCTTAAACGCAGTTGTTCGCCATTAACCTAATGAAAAATACATTTCCAAAAGTTCTTGTCTTGTTAGCCTTGCTCGTACTCATTCCCCTGCGATTCATCGCGCAAGGTTCGGTCGACGATGCCAGTCCTGAGAGTATGGCCGATCCCGGCAAGTATTCTGACGACTGGCGCGCGAACGGCCCTCCGGGAGGGGACGTGCGCAGCCTCGTGGTGGATCCGAGTAATCCCGACCGGTTCTATCTCGGCACGCTTGACGCCCAAATCTATACCTCGGTGGACGCCGGCAAGACCTGGGAGCTGCTATACAACTTCAATAAGCCGAAGCTTTTTGTAGATCACATCATCGTCGATCCGCGTGACTCGAAAATTATATACGTGGCGGCGCACCGTCATAAGGAAGCGGGTGGCTTCTTTAAGTCGACTGACGGTGGCCACCGGTTCCGCGAGAGTCCGGAGCTGAAAAACGAAGCTTTACATTCGTTGACCCAGGCCGAGACCAATCCCAATGTTTTAATTGCCGGCACTTTCAATGGCCTCTTCCGCTCGGACAACTCGGGCGATAGCTGGACGCAGTTGCCGACTTACAACACGCCCGGGCTAGTCCACGTCGAGTCGCTGGCCATTGACCCGCGTACTACCAACACGATTTACGCCGGAACCTGGTACCTCCCTTACAAGTCGACGGACGGTGGTCAAACCTGGCGGAACATTAAGAACGGAATCATTGACGACTCCGACATCTTCGCGATTGACATCGATCCGCGCGATCCTAATCACATCATCGCCTCAGCTTGCAGCGGAATCTATGAGAGCAAAAACGGCGGCGAGCTCTGGAAGAAAGTGCAGGGAATTCCTTCGCAGTCGCGCCGCACGCGCGCCATCGTTCAGCATCCGTCAATCGCCGGCTTGGTGTTTGCCGGAACAACGGAAGGGTTCTGGCGATCGGATAAGGGCGGTGCCGATGGATCGTGGATGGTAACGACATCGCGTCAATTGGAAATCAATTCAATCGCTATCCACCCGTCGCGCCCGCAAGTCATTTACATTGGAACAAACAACTACGGCGTGATGATTTCAACGGACGGCGGCAAAAACTTTGTGCCGACCAATGGTGGCTACAGCGGCCGGTTCGCTAACGTGATTCTTTCGGATCGTGAGACGCCAAACCGGATCTATGCCGCGACCATCAACACCACGACCGGCGGCGGATTTCTTTTCGTGAGCACTGACAATGGCGACACCTGGCGGCCATCGATGCGCAACATGCCGCCGCGCCTGATCACCTACGCAATCCTTCAGGATGCGAATGACGCAAACCTGATTTACCTTGGCACTAACCTCGGTGTTTACCAGTCGACTGATCGTGGCGCTTCATGGGCGCCGGTGTGGACTGCAGCCAAAGCTGAGCCCGCAGCGAAAAAGCGAGGGGCGAAAACCAAAGCCGCTCCCGCCCCACGCGTTGCTGCTAAACCGAGTGAAAGCGTCCGCAAAGCGCAGCAGGCGCTTAACGCTGCGGGTTACCCCGTCGGCGTTCCGGATGGCTATGCCGGAAAGCAAACTGTTGCTGCAGTAAAGAAGTATCAGGCGGATCGCCATCTTCCGGTGAATGGAAAGATAGACGCAATCACGCTGAAGTCGCTTGGCCTCGGTGGAGAGGGTGTGGATTCGGCTGAAGAAAACGTGGTCCTGGCCGATGCAGTTAATGCCCTCGTGCAGACCGTTGACGTAGAAACACGCAAGCCCATTTTGCTGGCCGCGACCAACGTTGGCCTGTATCGCAGTGTCGATCCGACTGCGGGATGGCAAAAGCTTCCTTATGGCGCGAATCTCGACCCCAGGACCAGTTGCATTTCCACGGACTCACAACAACCGGAGAAGATCCTGGTCGGAACCGCCGCGTCGGGAGTTTTGATGTCTCGAGACGGCGGCAAGACCTGGCAGCGAGTAAATGGAGTGCCAACTGAGGCGCCGGTGAACACGATCGCTCGCGATCCGCAGCGGCCAAACTATCTGTACGTTGGCACTAAGCAATCGTTCTACATGTCGCATGACGGCGGCGCGAACTGGACCCGCCGCGGTGGTAATCTGCCTTTCGGCGACTTTACAAGCATCTTGATCAATCCGCGAAACGGCGACGAATTGTTTGCGGGTAACGCTTATCAGACCGGTGAAATCGGCGGTGGAGTTTACCGATCAGTGAATGCCGGCCAGACCTGGGCGCGGATTGACCCGAAAGAAAACCGCTTGCCGAGTCAGCGGATTTGGGCGCTCGCTTTCGATTCGCGCGATCAAAACACTCTGTTCGTCGGTTCGCATTCCGCCGGCGTGTACGTCGTACCCCGGAGTTCAAACGCGATGTCGGCTCTGAGTCACTGAGAGTTCACCCGACAAAAACTTTATCGCGAACGACTTAGCCCCGCTTTGGAAAACCTCAGCACCTTGACACGCGCTTATACACGCGTGTACATTTCGAACCTACCCGGTAAGCGACTGGTAATGTGTCGGACCAAAGCGGGTGACTACGGGCGCGGCGGAAATCGAAACCAATAAAACCTCCTTTTCCAAATCTAAACGGCTCGCATTCCTCGCAAGCTTCAACCCGATACTATTGACCAGGTCAACGAAGCAAGTGCCGCCTAAGCACTGTTCTTCGCTCAGCGGTGTGAGCTGTGGCTCATGACGGGCGGAGATGTGAATACGAACTTAGGCAGTGAATTTTTCCGGGGCTGTTACAGGAGTTTGCATGGCTAGTGAAGAATCGAAGTTAACCAACCAGGACCCAACCACCGACAATCCAGCTTCCGACAAGGAAAACTCGCAAGCTACATCAACCGCACAGTCTGCAGCTAATGCCGGCTCAGCGATGAACGACATCGACGACGACGATGAGCCGCGCCCAGGGGGCGACGTCGACTTCGGCCAACTGCTCGATCAGTTTGAGCAGGAGCAGGCGTCGTTGCAGGAAGGCGAAGTGGTTCGCGGCACCGTGGTCGGCATCAGCGAACGCGGCGTCGTTATCGATTTCGGCTATAAGTCGGAAGGCATCGTCAATCCGGCTGAGTTTACCGAAAACGGTGTCCTGTCAGTCAAAGCCGGCGATGAAGTTGACGTGCTCGTGAAGAACATGGAAACCGCCGATGGCCTACCAGTGTTGTCACGAGCTGACGCGGTTCGCATGCGCGCCTGGGACGACTTGGAAAAAGCTTATCGCGATGGCACCAGTATCAAGGGTCGCGTGATCGAGCGCATCAAAGGTGGTCTGCGCGTTGATATCGACGGTATCGGCGCGTTCCTGCCGGGTTCGCAGGTAGACGTGCGTCCGGTGCGCAATCTCGATTCGCTGCGCAATCAGGAGATTGAAGCCAAGGTCATCAAACTCAACCGCAAACGTTCAAACGTCGTCCTGTCACGTAAAGCTGTAATTGAAGAAGAGAACGCCGGACGCAAAGGACAGACGTTGGGACACATCGAGGAGGACATCGTGGTCGAAGGTCAGATTAAGAACCTTACTGACTACGGCGCGTTTGTCGATCTCGGTGGGGTTGATGGTTTGTTGCACGTGACCGATATGTCCTGGGGTCGGCTGCAGAACCCGAGCGAGCTGTTCCATGTCGGAGATAATATTCAGGTCAAGGTGTTGAAGTTTGATCGCGACCGCGAACGCGTTTCGCTTGGCTACAAACAGCTGTTGCCGGATCCGTGGTCGAGTGTTGAAGAGCGCTTCCACGTCGGCGCGCGGGTCAATGGCAAGATTGCGAGCGTCGCTGACTATGGCGCTTTCGTTGAACTGGAGAATGGCGTTGAAGGATTGGTTCACGTTTCCGAGATGAGCTGGTCGAAGCGTGTGAAGCACCCGAGCAAGCTCGTCAATCCAGGCGACGAAGTTGAAGTAGAAGTACTCAGCGTTGATCCCAAAGCTCGCCGCATCAGCCTCGGCATGAAGCAGATTCAGGACAATCCCTGGCAAACTCTTCATGAACGTTACCAGGTGGGAACAAGGGTGCATGGCCGGGTCAGAAATCTGACCGACTTTGGCGCATTCATCGAAATTGAAGACGGCGTTGACGGCTTGGTTCACGTGTCCGACATTTCCTGGTCGCGCCGTATCAAGCACCCGAGTGAAGTGCTTAAGAAGGGCCAGGAGATCGACGCCATCATTACCAGCATCGATGCGGATAATCGTCGACTCTCGCTTTCAATCAAAGACCTCGAACCAAATGCCTGGGATCGTTTCATCACTGAACATCATCCGGGCGATGTTGTGAAAGGCAAGATTGCGCGCCTGGCAAACTTTGGCGCCTTCGTCGAGCTGGATGATTCTCTCGAAGGGCTGTGCCACATCTCGGAACTGTCAGAAGAGCGCCTTGAGAAACCAGAAGACGTCGTTCAGCTTGGTCAGGAGATGGAGTTCAAAATTCTGAGAATTGATTCCGAGAACAAGAAGATTGGCT
>JBKPNP010000492.1:0-2839 GCA_046732775.1 Acidobacteriota bacterium | reverse complement strand
GGCGCTAAAACGCTGGAAGGTCTCAAGGACCTGGCGGAGTTCTATCGTGGTCAAAACCGTAATGAGGAAGCCGCTCAAACTTATGTTGAACTGATCGATTTGCAGGAAAACATGGGAGAGGAGGGTGGCGGCTTACGGTCGCTGTCTGACAACTACGGTGAACTGGGGCAGATCTATAAAGTGTTGCAGCAGGAAGAGCGCGCCGAACTTGTATTTGATCTGGCTAACAGGCTGCAGCAGTTGCAACTAAAAGTGAAACGCAGTGGGACGTTTGCCGTCACCCAGGATGCTGCTGGGGTGACTTACGATGATGACCTCGATGCCATCGGCGATCTCTATATCAAGCTCGATCATTATGGCGAAGCGCGTCGTTCGTACGAAGAGGCCCTGGCGGTTCGTAAGGAGGCGTCTTCAAAACGCGATCAGTTACCGACGAGTTATCTAAAACTCGCGGAACTTTACGACGATCACTATCCTGATAAGTCGAAGGCCGAAGAGTATTACAAACTATTGATTGCAGCTCAGCCTGCCGGCGACGATGGCACGGGCAAATACGTGCAGGCGTTGCGCCGTCTCGGAGCGCTTTATGCCGGTGATCTGAAGCAACCGGAGAAAGCCGAACCGTTGTACAACCAGGCGCTCACGTCGCTTGCTGGTTTGCATCCGCGTTTAGGGTGGACGCAGCAGCGCGAGGTGCTGGCATCGCTCATCGATCTCTATCGCCAACTCAACAAACCTCGCGAGCTGGAGCAGACGTATGCGAGGCTTGGCGAAACGATGAACAAGCTGCATAACGATTTCATATCGTCTTACTACCGCGGTGAGGATTACCCGGTGTTCATGACGACTTACTTTAAGACGATTAGCGAGATCAGCAGCTTCTATCTCGATAAGAACGATCTCGCCCATGGGAAAGCCGCCTCAGAGCGGGCGTTCGCCGCGCTCGGCCCGCCGTTTATCGATAAGACTCACGACGCGGCAAAACTCGAGGAGATGGCGACGGCGCTTGAAAAAGTCAGAGACAAGTTCCTCGAACTAAAACAACCGGAAGAGGCCGGCAAATTCGACCGGCTGATCGCCGAAGCTCGCGCTCGTTTGAAGGAGTTGTCAGAGAAGAAGTGAGCGGAGGGTACTGACCCCACGTCACCGAGGCGCTTAGCCAAACTGCACAGGACTCGGCCGAGCGCGCATTTTCGAGTTAGCGCCAATCTTGCTAGAGTTACGTGCAAAGACGAAATGATTGGCGCTAGATGACGACGAATTATCGGGTAATCAAAACTGAGGAAGAACTGCGTAAGGCGATCGAGTCGCTCCGGAGCCATCAGGCCATCGGACTCGATACTGAAACCACTGAGCTCGATCCCTATTACGGCCGTCTTCGTCTACTGCAACTCGCCTCGCCTGACGGCGTTCACATAATTGACCTCGACGCTTTCCGCAACGGCGCAAAGACATCAGAAGCGCTCGCGCCCTTGCGCGATCTGCTGGCTGCGCCCCGTCCCATAAAAATTCTTCACAACGCAAAGTTTGACGCCAAGTTCATCAAACATGAGCTCGGCACAGACCTCGGTGGAATCTTCGACACGCTGCTCGCGAGCCAGCTAGTGGGCGCGGGCGACATCGAGGAGCGTCATGGCTTGGAAGCGGTGGCGACGCGTTATCTGAACGAGGCGGTCGACAAAACGGAGCGGCTGAGCAACTGGAACTTCGAACTGTCTGAGGCACAACTCGAATATGCGGCACGCGACGCGGCCGTGCTGTTACCTCTGCGTGAGAAATTAATTGAGCGACTGCGCGCCGATTCGCTAATTGACTGCGCCAAACTTGAATTCGATTGCGTGATGACCGTTGCCGACATGGAGCTGGCCGGGTTCTACATGCAGAAAGACCGCTGGCTCGAGCAATTAGCGATTGTTGAAAAGCGAAGGAGCGAGCTGGCGGAGGAGTTACAGTCGGTGTTGGCCGAGGAGTCGTCACAGGGGTCGCTGTTCGGCGGGCCGCAGCGTGACGACATCAACCTTGATTCGCACCAGCAGTTAACCAAAGCGCTTGAACGACTCGGGATTGAAATGCCGGATTCGACGCGTAACTGGAAACTGCAACCGCTGGCCGCACAGTATCCGATCGTGGCCACGCTGCTCGAGTACCGCACCGTGCAGAAAGCGTTGACGAGTTATGGGCAAAACATGATCGAGATGATCAACCCCACCACTCATCGACTACATGCAGACTTCCGCCAGATCGGCGCACCCACCGGCAGGTTCTCGTGTACGAACCCGAATATTCAACAGGTGCCGCACGCGGTCGAATATCGCCGCTGCTTCTCCGGGCATCCGGCTGGAAGAAAACTTGTGATCGCCGACTACTCGCAAATTGAGTTGCGCATACTCGCCGAGTTTTCGGGTGACCGCGGGTTCATCAGTGCATTCAAGTCTGGCGCAGACTTACATCGCGTGACGGCGGCAGAAGTGTTCAACGTTCCGCTCGATCAGGTGACGAAGGAACAGCGTGACTTCGCGAAGCGCTTGAACTTCGGCGTGGTTTACGGCATCGGCGCGCAGCGCTTCTCGATCATGACCGGCCTGAGCGTGCCCGAGGCTGAAAACGTTTTGCGTAAGTACTTTGCGACCTATCGCCAACTCGACACCTATTTACATGACGCAGCCGAACGCGCGGTAAGGGAACGCCAAGCCCGAACCGCATCGGGACGTTTAGTGCGCTTTCGTTACGATGAGCAGGATCGGCAACAAATATCGATGACCAAGCGCAACGGCAAGAACACGCCGATTCAGGGAACCAGCGCTGACATACTCAAGCGAGCGTTGCGACTATTGCGCGA
>JBKPNP010000491.1:0-3665 GCA_046732775.1 Acidobacteriota bacterium | reverse complement strand
ATTCCCCAAACTCCTTTTCGAAACGGGCTACGCGCGGGCCGGTGCCGATCCAACCCGATTCGAGACAGCGAACTACTTCGTCAATCTCGTCGCGCTCAATTGCCGGAGCGCCAAAAACTATGAAGTCGGTGGAAGACATGGGAACAGTAAGCAGTAGGCAGTAGGCAGTAAGCAGTGTCCGGTGGTCAGTGATCAGTGGTCAGTAAATCGCGAGCGCGTAATGGGCTGTCGTTGTCACTCCTCACTGCTCACTGCTCACTGCTCACTGCTTACTTCCCTCTACGCCGGTGGCGCCGTGGTCGTATAGTCCTCGCTGCCCTTGTAGTCCGTCGGAGCCTTGTAGTTGCTGCTGTAATAGTGTGAGCCGTAGTAGTAGTCAGGCGAACGCAGGTTGACGCGGTTCAGTACCACGCCTAACACTTTCGCGCCGACGTCAACGAGAGATTGCTTCGCTCGTTGCACTACTTTCCTCGAGCACTCGTTCGCATGGATGACGAGGATCACGCCGTCAGACATTGATGCCAACAACACGCCATCGGTAAACGAGGCGATCGGCGGCGTATCAATCAGAATGTGATCGAACGTAGTCCCAAGCTCTTGAATTACTTTCTTCATTTGCTCAGAACCAATGAGCTCGGCCGGGTTGGGTGGAACCGGGCCCGACGTCATCAGGTACAGCCCGCTGTCCTTTTCCTGTTGGATCAAATTGAGGATGTCGGCCTCAGACATATCGCTCGACAGAACGTTGCTTAGCCCACGTCGGTTTTCAATCCCGAAAGCCGCGTGCACACTGGGCCTGCGCATGTCGCCATCAATTACCAGTACGCGCGCGCCCGTCTGAGCTACAGTCACTGCCAGATTTATTGTGGTCGTTGTCTTACCTTCGGAAGGTACACACGATGTGACGACCAGCGTCTTGGGTGCATGTCCGGCGGATGACAGCAGGACTGACGTGCGCAGGTGGCGATAGGCTTCAGCGAGCGGAGACCCCGGCTCGAGATCCAAAAGAAACGCCGGATTACTACCAAGCTTACCGTGGCCGTTCCCGTTACCGTTCCCATTGCCATTGCTGTTGCTATTCTGGAGTTGCAGCGAAGTTGTGCTCTTGCCATTTGAAAGGCTGCGCCGCGGCTTGTTGCTTTTCAGAATCGGAATAGTGGCCAGCGTTGGCAAGCGCAGAATGTTGTTCACATCGTCGCTGGAACGGACGCTGTCATCGAGATACTCGAGCATCGTCGCGAGACACACACCGAACCCCAACGAGAACAGGAATGCGAGCACGATTCCCTGCAGACGATTAGGGCCAATCGGCACGCGTGGCGGCGTGGCGTAGTCCGTGACGTGCAGGTTGTTAGGCGTGCCCGCAAGGATTACATCGTTTTCCTTGGCACGCTGCAGCAGGCCGTCGAGGAGTCCCTTGTTGGTTTCTATTTCCTGCTGAATGATGTGGTAATTGATGGCCGCTTCGTTTTGCGTGCGGGTGGCGCCGCGCTGTTGTTCAAAGGAAGATCGCAAAGCTTGCTCGCGATCGAGCGCCTGGCGATAACGAACCTCCAACGCTTTCGACTCAGTTTGAGTGACGCTCGCACGCGCGTCCTGGATATCCTTTTCAATCGAAGCGATCTGCTTGTTGACTTCCTTAACCTCGGGCCACTCTTCAGTGTTGTCGACCAACAACTGCGCGCGCCTCTGTTTTAGTTCGGCCAGTTTGCTTTCGAGCTCCTTGGTGCTGCCGGCGCCAAGAACGGCGGCCGCCCCGGGTTCCTTGTTTACGCGATAAGCAGCCTCGGCGATCTTGCGATCGTTCTCAGCTTCGAGGAGCGCTTTGTTCAAGCCGGACAGTCGATCGACCACCGTGTTCTGCGCCGCGTCAAGCGAAAGGATTTCGTGGCCTTTGGCGTAGTTGATTAAACGTTCTTCGTCACTACGAATCTGCGACTGCAGTTCGGCAATGCGCTGCTGCAGGAAGTCGCCGGTGGTACTGGTGAACTTCGTTTTTTGTTCGAGGTTCGAAAGCACAAACGCGTTGGCAACTGCGTTGGCTACCTTCGCCGCAACCACCGGGTTAGCGTGCGTAAACTTAATGCTGATCAGGCGTGTTTCGGTGTACTGCAAACGCTCTTCTTTAACGGGGTCGACTTTAAGTCCGCCTTGCAGTGAACTAACAAACGGTTCAAGACGCGCAGCCTCTTCCAAATTATCGGGAGCCGATGCTGAAGCAACTTGCTTATCGAGCGACAACTTGTAGGCATCGGATTTTTGAGCGGTGGTCTGGGATGACGTGGTTCCGCGATTCACACCGAAGGTGCGCAACAAACGCTGCCAGGTGGTGTCGTTCGCGTTAGCCTTCAGAAAATCGGGGTTATGCTCGAGGTCCAGAGTCTTAACTACCCTGCGAAGCAGGCCGGGCTTGGTGATGATCTGCAGTTGAGTGTTGAAGTAAGTGGGGTCGGCGCCTGTGTCCACGATGATGTTGCCTTTGCCGGAAGTGAGTCCCGATGCCGGGCCTTCAGTGTCTACCTGAACATCGGTTTCCGCCATGTAAATGTCAGGCTTGCGCGCCAGCATCACGGCCGTGGTCGCCGTGATGAGCACGGCAATGAGCATGATCATCCAGCGCCGTTTGCTAATGGCGACCCAGATGTCGCGTAGCCGCACGCCTTCCTCTACACGGTTCGGGGGGCCGTAACTCGCGTAACCATTGCTTTCGGGTTGCACGGGCGCAGGAAGTCCTCTCGAAATGCTCGAAATTACCTGTAAGGCTTGAGCAAGTTCGGATGGATCCTTCGGTTCCTTTTTCGCTTCCATCTCACTCTCCTCTAATCAATCAAAAATGCAGCGGTGCTTAGGGAATCACGCGCACCGGCAACTGCGACACGGTCGGCACAATCGACCCTAACAGTCCCCGCAGGATGCTCTTGGTTCCGGAAACGGGCACGTCGATGACGTCGTTGGGCAAGAGGGCGACGTCTTCGGCCTTGTTTTTCTCAATCGCGGTCAGGTCCACAATAATTTCCTTCTTAGCTGTCGTGCCCGGAAGTTGGCGAATGATGCGTACCTTGTCTTTCTTAGTGCTGTGCGCCGTGCCGCCGGCAATCGCGATTGCTCGTGAAATCGTCAGTGGCTCCTTCAGCGGGATCGCGGACGGCTTCAACACGTTACCCAAAACAAAAACCTGGTCGGCATGCGGCACGGATACGATGTCGCCTGGCTGGACGAACGGGTTCGCCTCCGGGAGACCGTGCAATGTGTCTGCGAGTTTGTAGGTCACGAAAGCGGCGTTGTCGCTGACTTCGACTGTGCCACTCCCCGCCTGCGAACAGAGCGGGCCGCCTCCGGCGTGAACGATTTGAATAGACTGTCCGGCAGCGTCCGTCGGCCCACCAACGAGACTTACCAGCTCCAAAAGCCTGACCGGCCTTTGCAATTTAAACTGGGCCGGGCCAGTGACCGCGCCAATGACAGCAACCGGCTGCGATTGAAACTCTTTTACGAAGACGTCAACGTGTGGGTCGTTCTTATACTTCTTGTAAAGCGTAGCGATGTTCTGAGCCAATTGCCCTTCGGTCTGACAAGCGGCTGGAATGTCAACGTCAAGCATCGGCATGCGAATGTTGCCGCTTTGATCAACTCGAATTGCCTCGCGCGATAGTTCCGGTGCCCGC
>JBKPNP010000490.1:0-4685 GCA_046732775.1 Acidobacteriota bacterium | reverse complement strand
GCAGCTTCACGAGTGGCTTCAGCACAGTGCTAAGCCCAGGTTAATAGTTGCCACCAAATCCGATAAGCTATCTAACAATGAGCTGAAAGAGAGTTTGAGACGCGTTAAGCGCGTGTTCAGCGAGGATCGCGTATTAGCTTTTTCTGCGAAGACCGGCCGCGGCGGTAACGACATCTGGCGGGTTATCGAAGAGCACATTGGTTGATTGAAATTATCCCGACCTCGCTGGCGTTTTTGGGGTTGATCTCCCACAGTCGAAAGACGAGCGTCAATCTAAATACTCAAGCCCCTATTTGTTAATCTGAGTTTGCTCCAGACCACGAATGGCGCCGCAGGTTGCATCCAAGCGAACATACTAACCCGCTCGAAATCGAGGTAATTTGCATCACACGTTTGAAGAGTATCGCGTAATCGCCCCGCGAGTTGTGCCACGGCTGAGTGGCGCAATTGCACTTACTAGCACTGCGCGAAAACTTCCAACATCTCAGCTTTAAGACCCGAAATACGACCGGTGCAGCGCCGGCCCGTCACAATAATTAATCACACGAAAGTGATAGGACTGAATTGATATGGCACAGAGAACACGTTCACGCGCATCAGGTGCTTCTGGCGCGAACAACGCCGACAACGATGAAAACGGCGCGATAGTTACAGCGGAAGCTCCGGAAAAAGAAGGCCGCGATGGCCGCGACTTTGGGGGCGAAGGATTTTTAAACCTCGCCGACCTGAAGGAGATGTCCATCTCGAAGCTCACCAGCATCGCCAAAGGCATGGATGTGCCGGGCGCAACTGGCATGCGCAAACAGGAATTGATTTTTAAAGTACTCGCCGCCCAAACCGAGAAGAGTGGTTTGATCTTCTCGGAAGGCGTGCTCGAGACACTCCCCGATGGCTTCGGTTTTCTGCGCGCTCCGGAATACAACTATCTGCCCGGCCCTGACGATATTTATGTTTCGCCGTCACAAATCCGAAAGTTTGACCTGCGCACCGGCGACACGGTCAGCGGACAGATTCGTCCACCGAAAGAAGGTGAACGTTACTTCGCGCTGATTAAAGTAGAAGCCATAAATTTCGAATCACCCGACCAGGCCCGCGAAAAAGTTTTCTTCGACAATCTCACTCCGCTTTATCCGGACGAGATGTTGAAGATGGAAGTCACTCAGGAAAATCTGTCGGCGCGCGTGATCGATCTGGTTACGCCGCTCGGCAAAGGTCAACGTGGTCTGATCGTGGCGCCGCCGCGCACCGGTAAGACGATGTTGTTGCAAACTATCGCCAACTCCATCACGCAGAACCATCCGGAAGTGACGCTTATTGTTCTCCTGATCGACGAGCGGCCTGAGGAAGTAACCGACATGCAGCGTTCGGTGAACGGCGAAGTTATCTCTTCGACGTTCGACGAGCCGCCTACACGTCACGTGCAGGTTGCCGACATGGTGATCGAGAAGGCAAAGCGCCTCGTTGAACACAAGCGCGACGTGGTTATCCTGCTGGATTCGATTACGCGTCTGGCACGTGCTCACAACGCAGTCGTCCCGCCCAGCGGCAAGATTCTTTCGGGCGGTATTGATTCCAACGCCCTGCAGCGTCCCAAACGTTTCTTCGGCGCCGCGCGCAATATTGAAGAGGGCGGATCGCTTACGATTATCGCCACCGCTTTGATCGACACCGGTTCGCGCATGGACGACGTAATCTTCGAAGAGTTTAAGGGTACCGGTAACTCGGAAATCCACCTCGATCGCCGCCTGAGCGACAAGCGACTCTTCCCCGCCATCGATCTGCAGCGTTCGGGCACGCGCAAAGAAGAGCTGCTGTTGAGCAAGGAAGACCTGAATCGCATCTGGGTGATGCGTCGCGTATTGAATCCGCTTTCTCCGGTTGAGCAAATGGAAGTCGTACTCGAACGACTTGAAAAAGCTAAGTCCAACGCGGAATTCCTCGCGTCGATGCAAAGCTAATAAGTTCAAGGTGGGGCGGAAGGATGTTAGACGATCAGACTGAATCCTTCCGCCTTTTCCTTGCTTTCCGAACCTTCGTCCTTCATCCTTCGAAGTTCACAGTACAACCTATGCGCGTCGCCATACTCTCGTCTGAAGTTGTGCCTTTCGCCAAGACCGGCGGCCTTGCCGACGTTGCCGGCGCACTTCCGAAAGCGTTGGTAGAGCGAGATGTTGATGCGCGCATAATCATGCCGCTGTACCAACAGATCGATCGCAGCCTCTTAAAGGAAGAGGTGATCGAAGACGTTCCGGTGCAATGGCGCGGACAAGTCCGTCCCACGCGCGTTTATCAGAGCGACGCAGCCGGCGCGCCCGCTTACTTGATCGACGCTCCGGAATTTTTTGCCAAACCATCTATCTACGGCTACTCGAACGACCACGAACGGTTCGCCTTCTTTTCGCGTGCCGCGCTCGCGCTGCTCAAGCATCTCGACTGGCAACCCGACATAGTGCACGGTAACGACTGGCCCTGCGGTTTCGCGATGGCTGAATTGCGAGCTCGCCGTCGTTACGACGATTTCTTTCAAGCCACTAAAACTCTCTTCTCGATTCATAACCTTGCTTATCAGGGCGCCTTCGATCCGAAGGACTTGTGGTGGCTTGGGTTTGGTGAATCACCAGAGAAAAATGATTTCATGCTGCAGGGCGCAGCCTCGGCGTTGAAGGCTGGACTGATCACCGCTGATGCGCTTTCTACCGTCAGCCGGCGTTACTCGCAGGAGATTCAAACTGCGGAACATGGCGCCAGTCTCGAATGGCTGCTGCAGGCCCGCCGCGATCGGTTGGCCGGCATCACGAATGGCGTCGATTACGAGCTTTGGAACCCGGAAACCGATCCCCACATCGCGGCCAACTTTTCGGTTGCGGACCTGTCAGGAAAAACAGCGTGCAAGCTCGATCTGTTACGGCGTTTTGGTTTACCCGAAGAGAAGGAGCGGCCGATCATCGCGATAATTTCGCGTTTGGTTTCACAGAAAGGCTACGACCTGATCCGCCAGATTGCCGGAGACATTCTGCAGACCGGCGCTGTGTTCATTGCGCTCGGAGCCGGCGCGAAAGAGTATGAAGACTTTCTGCAGAGCTGGCATGATCGCGCGCCGCATCGAGTCGGCATTTACAAAGGCTATGCGGGCGAGCCGCTGGCGCACCGAATTGAAGCCGGCGCGGACATGTTCTTGATGCCCTCGTACTACGAGCCGTGCGGGCTGAACCAGATGTACAGCATGCGTTACGGCACTGTACCCATCGTGCGCGCGACCGGTGGTCTGGACGACACCGTCGAGCAATACAATCCGGCTACGGGCGCGGGTAATGGCTTCAAATTTAGTGCTTATAACGCCGGTGCATTGCTTGAAAAAATACGTGAAGCCCTTTACTTTTACGGCAGACCTGAAGCCTGGCGGAAGATTCAATTAAACGGCATGGAGCGGGATAATTCCTGGGATGCCGCCGCGCAAAAATACATTCAGCTTTACCAGGAAATCATGTGACGCAGATTGGAGCGCAACCGTCCCGGTTGCGACGTTCGGGAAGATGTAATTACAAGGCGCAAGCGGGACGCTTGTGCTCCATTCAGGAAGACCAACATGAGCGAACAAGTTACAGACGTTACTGACAGCAGCTTTGAAAAAGATGTATTGCAATCTCCGACGCCGGTGCTGGTGGATTTCTGGGCGACGTGGTGCGCTCCCTGTCGCATGTTGCACCCCACCGTTATCGCAATCGCTGAAAAGTACGGCGAAAAGGCGCGAGTGGTTAAAGTGAACGTTGACGACAACCCGGCCATATCGCAACGTTACGGCATTAAAGGAATACCAACGCTCATACTCTTCAAAGGTGGTAAAGAAGAGGAACGCGTCGTCGGCGCAACTTCGAAGGAAGTGATTTCGCGCATGATCGATAAACATATCGCTAGTAGCGCAAGTGCTTAAGTCGGATTTGGTCTTTGTACTTTGGTCTTAGGTCTTTGTACTTTGACCTTTGTGCTTAGAATTTTGCTCTCGTGAGAGCGTAGAAGGATGCAAAGAGCGAAGTTCAAAGACCAAAGCACAAAGGCCAAAGGCCAGTTTTAATAATGAGCAAAATAATCGTTGTTATAGGCGCTCAATGGGGCGATGAAGGTAAAGGCAAGATTGTTGATTTGCTTGCCGAACACTTCGACATCGTTGCGCGTTACCAGGGCGGTCATAATGCCGGCCACTCCGTTCAGGTCGGCGATCAGTCCTTCGTGCTGCACCTGCTTCCTTCCGGCATCGTCCATCGGGGAAAGATTTGCGTGCTCGGCAACGGCATGGTTATCGATCCCAAGGCGTTTTTTGTGGAGGCGGATCGGTTGACGGAGCAAGGTGTGGAAGTGTCGCCGGCACGCGTGAAGATCAGTTCTCGTGCACACCTGATTCTTCCCTACCATCGCGCGCTTGATCACACCAGTGAAGAGCGTCTGGGAAATGAAAAGGTAGGCACCACTCTCCGCGGCATTGGCCCGGCATATGAAGACAAAGCTGGACGTCGCGGTATCCGCACCGCCGACGCGCTTGTGCCGGAGGTCCTCCGCTCACGCATTGAACGCAATCTTGAAGATGCGAATCGAATTATTGAGGCCTACGGCGGAGAAAAACTCGACGCGGACCAAATCTTCGAGGAGATGCTGCGTCTGACGGAACGCCTGGGAGCGTTCATTGGCGA
>JBKPNP010000489.1:0-1310 GCA_046732775.1 Acidobacteriota bacterium | reverse complement strand
AGGTTGTTGAAGATAAGATCAAGCTGCTGGAAAGTCTGTACGCGCGCTAGCGGTTCTCGCACCGAGCTCGCGATCGTCTGTTGTAGCTCCTTTGCACAAAAAGTCGCGGCGCGCGCTAGTTGCAGGCCTTCGCGTTCGGTAATGTCAAATCCGGCTTTGTGCAATCCTCTGTGTCGCCCCCGGTGTTCTCTGTGTCTCCGTGGTGAGGTTCATCTCACTCAGACGCGTTAAGCCTAACGGGGTCAACTCGGTCTTGCCCTCCCATCCTTCCTCTGCTTGAATGATTGCCTGAATGGCATCAAGCGGCTTAACTGAAATCCCGCGCGCTGAACTAATCATTCCCGCAACCGAGACCAGCACTGTCTCTCTCGGCAAACGCGTCCGCGCGGGGCTGGGTTGGATCCTTTCTTCATCGCTGCTCGGCGAATTAATACGTCTCTTACGCTCGGTAATACTCGCCCGCCTGCTCGTTCCCGAAGACTTCGGTTTGTTTGGGATGGCTTTGACCATCGCGGCCGCATTGAACGCGTTGACCACGTTGGGACTCAGCCAAACCGTCGTGTCATACAAGTTTGAATCGGACACCGAACTAAAAGCTCACCTGAACACGGCCTGGTCAGCCGAACTGATTAGAAGTCTGCTGGTCGGTTTACTGTTGGCGGCTTCCGCATTTCCGATGGTGCGGTTTTACGGTCAACCAGAACTCCTCTTAATAATTCCGGTACTCGCGCTCACGAGTTTTATCAACGGCTTTCAAAACATCGGGCTGACTTTGCTGCGCAAGCAAATCAGCTTCGCGAGAATCTTCTGGTATGAACTCGTCACCAACGCGATCGGATTTGTTCTAACGGTTGCGCTGGCGGTCGTGATGCGGAGTGTCTGGGCACTCGTGCTGGGACTGTTATTAACAGCGGTGGTCAGCACGGTCCTGTCGTACCTCTTCCATTCCTACCGGCCACGACTCGCCTTTGAAAAAACTGCGCTGCGCCGCGCGCTCAACCTCGGCAAATTCACACTCGTGATTGCCATTGCGGCTTACGTGATGAACATGGCTGACAACGTCATGGTCGGGCGCTTACTCGGCGCCGGCGCACTCGGCAACTATTCCCTTGCCTTCAACATTTCGAGCGCGCCTATCAGCGTATTGATCCTCGCGCTGAGCACCGTGCTCTTTCCGGCCTATGCGGAGATCACCGCGGAACATCGCGAACGGCTCGAACGCGCGTTTATCAAAGTGTTTGAAGTTGCGTCTCTGCTACTGGTGTTGACCGCTTTGCCGTTGTTCTTGCTGGCAGACCAACTTGTGCTGG
>JBKPNP010000488.1:0-1039 GCA_046732775.1 Acidobacteriota bacterium | reverse complement strand
GTTGAGGCGAGCGCGATCAAGCCCTCGTTGGTACAAATATTCGAAGTGGCCTTCTCGCGCCGGATGTGTTGTTCCCGCGTCGCGAGCGTCAGCACAAATCCGCGGCGTCCTTGTTTGTCATACGCTTCGCCGACCAGTCGCCCTGGAATCTGTCGCGCATACTTTTCGCGCGTTGCGAACAATCCCACGTAAGGACCGCCAAACGAAAGCGGCACACCAAACGACTGCCCCTCCGCAATAACGATGTCTGCGCCGCACGCGCCCGGCGATTTCAACAGCCCGAGGGAAATTGCCTCGGTGATGGCGACGATAAGCAGCGAGCCATTAGCGTGGGCGCGCTCGGCGAGCGCGGTTAGGTCCTCGATGCAGCCGAAAAAGTTTGGTGACTGGATTACCAGCGCCGCGGTCTTGTCGTCGAGAAACTCGGACGCATCACCCGCTTGTCCGGTGTCACCCTCGAAGGGCGCATGCACCAGATCGATGCCGGCGTGCTGAACGTAGGTGTTGATAACTTCCAGGTATTCGGGATGAATCGCGCCACACGCCACCACTTTTGAACGTCTGGTGACGCGCTCTGCCATCAACACTGCTTCCGCGAGTGCAGTGGAACCGTCGTACATCGAGGCGTTTGCCACTTCCATTCCCGTCAGTTGGCATACCAGGGTTTGAAACTCAAAAATAGCCTGGAGTGTGCCTTGAGAAATTTCGGGCTGGTATGGCGTGTAGGCCGTAAAGAATTCCGAGCGCGAGATGATGTGATCAACCACGGTGGGGATGTAATGCTGGTAAGCGCCGGCGCCAAGAAAGCTAACGCGCTGTGCTCCGTAGTTCGTCGCCGCAAGCCGCTCGAATCCGGCCAGTAATTCGAGTTCAGACAACGCGGCAGTCGTGTTGAGATTTCGGGTTAGCCTTAATTCCTTGGGAATCGAATCGAAGAGTTCAGCGGCTGAGTTCAGGCCCACTTCGTGAAGCATCTCGGCCCGCTCTTCCGGCGAGTTTGGAATGTAACGCAAGTTTACTCAGTCCCAGCTTTCGTAAA
>JBKPNP010000487.1:0-4786 GCA_046732775.1 Acidobacteriota bacterium | reverse complement strand
TTGGGATTTCTCCCACCTCAAGTAGCAGGACCCCCGAGGTCCGGAACAAAACAGGTGTTTTTTGAGGGGTTTTTGTCTCAAAACTGTTGGTGTTTTTATTTTGGATCAGGCGGCTCAATTTAGCCTTTTCTAATTTAAGCGGCGTAGAACTTTCGGCGAGGCTCACTTAACTGAGCAAATAAACCAAGAAAGGTAGTACACCCCTGATGTTCTTAATCAACCGCCACCCCCGCGCGCTTTCATTCGTTTTCATACTAGCCATTATTCTTGTTCTTCCTGTCCAGTTCGCAGACGCAGCCAAAAAGCGATCTCAAGATAACGCTCGCGCCAAAAAGACGACTAAGGCACGCGCGGAAAAAGGTCAAAAAGCTTCCGCCCGAGACCGACGTGGAAAGTCGCGCCGAGAACTCGAGGCGCGCGCCTCACGGCGCGGCGGCAGCAAAGCCCGCCTATCGAAACGCGAAATGAAACGCGATCGCCAACAGAGCGCGCGTGAGCAGGCCGCGTCAATTAAAGCACTCGAACGAAGATTACATCGCCCACTTAACAAGCGCGAACGCGCAGCCGAGATGCGTCGCCAGCGATCTTCACGCCGGCGCGAAATCCTCGAAGCCCGAAGACGTGCAGAAGCGGCGCGAAGAGCGGCGATCGCGCGGCAACGCGCCATCGACCAGGCGCTGCGCGACGAAGTGCAGGGCATGATCGCGCGAGACAATATTGCCGGCGAAGACATGCAGGTTAGGCAAGTAGCGATAAACGCGCTTGGCAACCACGCCGGTACAGTTGTGGTCATGGATCCAATGACCGGCAAAGTCTATTCGATGGTTAACCAGGAATGGGCAGTGCGACGAGGCTTCAAGCCCTGCTCGACGATCAAGCTGGTGACCGGAGTAGCCGGCCTTTCGGAAAATATTATTTCGCCGGCAGAGATTACTACCGTTTCAGATCGTTCAAAGCTGGAACTCACGGGCGCACTCGCGCGCTCAGACAATACCTACTTCGAAAGAGTTGGCGGTGGGCTTGGTTTCGACAAGATGATTCGCTACGCGAAGGAAATGGGTCTCGGTGAAAAGACCGGCGCCAACGTTCCGTTTGAATTTGCGGGTCGCCTGCCGGAAATGAAGCCTGGTTTCGAGCTCCGTCGCATGTTCTCTTACGCTGATGGGTTTGAAGTGACTGCTCTACAACTCGGCAATCTCGTTTCCGCGATGGCTAACGGCGGCAAGCTGCTGGTGCCGCAAATTCCTACAGCCCAGGACTCGCTTGCCAAGGTCAAGCCTAAGGTCCGGCGCAAGTTGGATATTGACGGCAACGTTCTGCAGCGAATGGTTCCCGGCATGATTGGCTCAGTTAACTACGGCTCGGGCCGGAAAGCTTACGATCCCACGCAAACGGTAGCCGGCAAAACCGGAACCTGTAATGGTGGCAACGGCAGCTGGGTTGGACTTTTCACTTCGTACGCGCCCCTCGCCAACCCGCGTTTGGCGGTCGTCGTGATTACTCGCGGCACTGACGCTCATCATCACCTGCCGGCGGCAGTTGCCGGTCGAATCTATCGCGACCTGCATAACCGCTTCGGCACGCCCACCAACCTGAAGATTTCAACCACTCCTGACGATGAAGAGAAAGAAGTAGGTGCCGAGGAAGGCGCTGACTTGATCGCCGACGAATCGAACACTACTCCAACTGACTCGAATGCTACGGCTGCGCAGGCTCCGGCGGCGACCGAAGCCGCACCGGCGACGCATAAACTCGTTCCGGAGTCAGCTCCTTCAAACGTCAAGCTGGTTCTCAGTCCTGTTAACACGCCGACTCAGAAGGCCGAAACCTCGAAAGCTGATTCGCAAAAGAATGACGCTCAGAAATCCGCAGCGCCCGCGAAAACTAATGTGAAGCCGGCGACACAGCCTGACAACAGACCGCGACGCGCCCAGGATATGCAGCCCTAGTAGAAGGCATTTGCAACCTGTGCAAAACTAATTTGCGCCGGACACTCGTAAACTTAATTCGCGAGTCTCCGGCGCAAACGTTTTACGGGGTTGTTCGCTTGACAGTAATTGAGAGTTGCAGGAATATTGCGGGCGTTCTTTTTGCGCGTTTTATCCAAATTCGACAACTGTGGTTCTCTCCTGACCGTCGCCGCAGACAGCACCGCAGATTAGCAACCGGCGTTTGTAAGATCGCATCTCAATGGGGCGCTATTGCGACGCCGGCAGCTGGCCCCCGTACTATAGCCGAAGCAAAGCTTGGAGGTTTTGACGACTAATGAAAAAGTTTTTAGGGGTGTTAACAATTTTCGCGGCGCTTGTGCTAATCGTTGCGCCAGCCCGCGCGACGGTTATTGGACCGGCGCAAACACAAACTCCCGCGCCGCAGGGCCAGTGCACTGACGAGAGCAAGGCCGCCTGGTATGCAGACTTTACAAAATTCCGCACCGTAGACGCCGGCAAAGCATACGAGGCCGGCAAGAAATATCTGACCGCTTGTCCGACTGAAGAAGGACAGATTCCAGCGTACTTAAAGAAGTGGGTTGCGGCTTACGAGAAAGAAGCTCGCAAGCTGAAGCTGAACGACCTCTTTCTTAGGGAGAGAAAGTATGCCGAGGCGATGGCGCTCGCTAAGGAACTGCTTGCAGACGAGCCGGATAATCTGACGGCGATGATCGACCTCGGTTACGGCGGCTATGTAGTGGCGGTAACCACCAAGAATGAATCCGGTAACACCGAGGCGGCCAATTACACACGCAAAGCGATCCAGGCGATCGAGTCGGGTAAAACTCTCGAGAACTGGGCGCCGTTCAAGACCAAGGACGATGCGTTAGGATACCTTTACTACTCGTTGGGCTATCTCGAGCGCACTTCAAACGCGACCAACGCCTTGGCGAATTTCATCAAGGCCGCGACCTTTGACAGCGAAATCAAAAAGAATCCGCAGACGTACGTTTTCATCACCGCCTCCTATGAAGCTGAATATGCCAAGCAGTCAGCCGACTACGAGCGTCTGTATAAAGGCAAAGACGAAACGCCGGAAAGCAAGCTGGCCGTTGCCAACATCAACCAGCTTGTGGATCGCATTATCGATTCGCTCGCGCGAGCAGTGGCGGCCGCCGGTACCGACGCGGCGGGACAGCAGTCGAAAGCGCTCTGGCTAACCCGGCTGACGGAGCTTTATAAGTTCCGTAACAACGGTTCGGAGGCGGGTCTCAACGAAATGATCGCGGGCGTGCTGGCGAAACCAATACCGCCCGTGCCGACCCCACTGACCACGTTGCCGGCTGCACCAGCTACGTCGACCACAACGCCAAGCACCACCGGCGCTTCGAACACCGCCACGACGGCTCCGGCGGCAGCTAAACCAGCGGCCACCACGGCGCCTAAAGCGAGCACCGCGGCGGAAACGGCGACCACCAAGCCGGCAGCCAAACCGAAGGGCCGTAACAATCATCGGCAGAAATAAATCTGCACGATGTTCTTAAAACACCAGCCGGAAGCTTGTCGCTGCAATTGACGATGCTTCCGGCTTATTTGCTTAAGCACCTACCTTGAAAAAACAGGGAATCAAAGTTCCGGATCTCGACCTCCTGGAAAACATTCTCGGTTACAAGTTTCACAATCGCGCTTTATTGGAACGCGCCATCACGCACCGGTCCTGGGCCCACGAACAGGTCGCTCCCGGCGCTGAGGATCAGGCCCGACAACTGCACAACGAAGCGCTCGAGTTTCTCGGCGACTCGGTGCTTGGTTTGATCGTGGCCGACTACCTCTGCAAGGCGTATCCGGCGGGCACCGAAGGTGAACTGTCGCGTATGAAGCACCGCTTGGTGAGTGCACCGACTCTGGCGCAAGCGTCGCTGCGGTTGAACCTTGGTGATTTTTTGCGTTTCGGACGTGGCGAAGAGAGAAGTGGCGGACGTCGGAAAGACGCTTTGTTGGCTGACGTGCTCGAAGCCTTAGCAGGCGCGATCTTCGTCGACGGCGGATTGACGAAGGCCACCAGGTTCGTTCAAAGCGCGCTTGGTGAAGAGTTGCAAAAAGTGACTCCCAGCGCCGCTGCCGAATCGGATTACAAGACGATGTTGCAGGAGCGGCTGCAGGCTGAACGCAGACCGGCGCCGAAGTATTTGGTGGTCGAGGTAATCGGGCCGCCGCATCGCCGCACCTTCCATGTGGAAGTTAGTTGGGATAACGGCAGCGTACGCGCCGAGGGCCGATCGAAGAAGACCGCGGAAGCGGCGGCCGCAAAAGAAGCGTTGGCATTAATGAAGGCCAAGCTGGGCAAGGAATAGCCACGGCAATTGCGAAGGTAACGTACACTTGACCCTTTCATCCGCTATCCATAGGATGACTTGATAATGAGCACTACATCCAGTTCACCCGTACCACCTAAAGTCGTCGAAGCTGAGCCAGAATCGAAGCCGTCTGCATTCTCGCGCATCATGAACCGGAACGGCCACGATTCGACTCCGCCGGCAGAGGCGTTACCGAAAGGTCCACCGAAATCCGTCTGGCGCGAATATTTTGAGTCGGCTGTCGTAACTGTGATCATGGCGCTCTTTGGAATGACTTTTGTCGTCCAGGCCGTGAAGGTGCCCACCGGGTCGATGCAGAACACGATTACCATCGGTGATCATCTGCTCGTTAACAAATTCATTTTTGCTCCCGGAAAAACGCTGCCATTTCTGCCGCAGCGCGAAATCAGACGCGGCGACATCATCGTCTTTAAGTATCCGGGAAATAAATATGACCCGCACCGCGACGACCGGCCGGACAACAAGCCGATAATTACG
>JBKPNP010000486.1:0-1391 GCA_046732775.1 Acidobacteriota bacterium | reverse complement strand
CATCCGAGCCGTCGTCGCACGCCTCCGCTTTACGGGATCATGGCGGAGTTTGATAACCCGACGGACCTGGTCGCCGCCGCGCGACGAAGCCATGAAGCAGGATACCGGCGTATCAATGGCTACTCGCCGTATCCTATTGAGGAACTCGACGAAGCGATTGGTTTCACGCGTACGAGTCTGCCGTTGATTGTTTTGATTGGCGGTATCGTTGGCGGACTCGGCGGATTTTTCATGCAGTACTGGATGGAGGTAATCGATTACCCGTTGAACGTTGGGGGCAAGCCGTACAACAGTTGGCCGGCCTTCATTCCAATCACTTTCGAGAGCACGGTTTTGGTGGCGGCGTTTGCGGCGGTGTTTGGAATGTTGCTGCTCAACAAACTGCCGCAGCCATACCATCCGGTTTTCAACGCGCCGAATTTCGCCCTCGCGACGCGCGACAAGTTTTTCCTCGTCATCGAGGCGAACGATCCGAAGTTCAGGCATGACGAAGCCATGCAGTTCATGAACACGCTGGGAGCAATGAGCGTTAGCGATGTTGAAGTCTGACACAGTGAGCAGTGAGCAGTTAGCAGTGAGCAGCAGGACGGCGCTTCACCTCGTAAGGGGACGTCGCGTCAGATGCGGCTTTGTTTTGCTGCTCACCGCTCACTGCTTACTGCTCACTGCCGGTTGCCGGCGCGACATGCAGGATCAGCCGAAGATGAAGCCGTTTCGATCGTCGACTTTCTTTCGCGATGGCTTATCAACTCGCCCCCCGATCGAGGGAACGGTGGCGCGCGGTTATTTAAGAGAGGACACGGAGTTTTTTACCGGCAAGCGCGCCGGCAGGAGCGGAGCAAGGGCAACGCCGGAGGCGTCGCAGCCCGCAGGGCCGCAACCGGGCGCGGCTTCTACTCAAGGTGCTCAAGGTGCGGCAGCCTATCCCGACGATATAGACGTGTTTCCGATTACCGTAACCAAAGAAGTCGTCATGCGCGGCAAGGAGCGTTACGAGATTTTCTGTTCCGCGTGTCACGGTCTTACCGGAACCGGCGACGGCATGATCGTCAGACGCGGGTTCCGTCGGGCGGCTTCGTTCAATGACGATCGTCTGCGACAAGCTCCCGTTGGGCACTACTTCGACGCGATCACCAACGGTTGGGGCGCAATGCCGAGTTATGCCCCGCAAATTTCGCCGCAGGATCGCTGGGCAATCATCGCTTACGTCAGGGCTTTGCAGTTGAGTCAACAAAATCAAACACCGAACGGCCCGCCGCCGGCTGCTCCTGCGGCATCGCCAAGCGGAGGGCACCAGTGACGACCGGTCCTTACAACGCACCTCCGCAGGTAGGCCGTTTACAACAACGAGCGTTGATTGTCGGCGCGCTGTTTACGGCGATTCTGGTCGT
>JBKPNP010000485.1:0-1647 GCA_046732775.1 Acidobacteriota bacterium | reverse complement strand
TAAAAGCCGTAGGCGATGCGCATCGCGGTGGATTTGCCGGCGCCATTTTCACCAACGATTGCGTGAATCGTCCCCGGCTTAACGACAATGCTGACTTTGTCGTTGGCGAGCACGTTGCCGAAGCGTTTGGTTATGTTGCGTAATTCGATCATATGCGCCAGAAACTACGTTTCTGAACTTTGAGCTTTGTACTTTGTGCTTTGCTTCGCTTTATCTGAAACTGCCTTGTCTACGGAGCGGAAATAAGCGTTCAACTTTGGAGACAGTTCGCCAATGATTGGCTTTAGCTTATCGATCTCGCGATTCGTCAATAAATTTCGTTTGTACGCACGACGGAGCCAGTGCTGAGTCTCGTAGAGAGAACCTCGGGCCATACGTATGAACCGGCGGTTATCCTGAAAACTACCTCTTCCGGTACCTTCCGCAAGATTAGCGCCGATGCTATCTGCCGATCGAATGATCTACTTACCGATTGTATCTTTGGCTACCTGATGCCAACCGAGTACCACGTGCCAGATGCCGTCCGATAGCTCTTCCGACAGTTTGTACACCTGCAACTTCTCGAAATTTGTTCGCTCCATTGAGAGTCCTCAAGCGGAGGTAAGTTCAAGTTTGCAAGCGGAAACTAAGCACAAAGCTCAAAGTACAAAGCACATGGCGAAGTTTACTTCGCCATTAAATCCGGAACCTTAATCTCGCCGCTAATAATCTTCTTCTTAGCTTCTTCAACCTGCTGAATCATCTCGGGTGTGATCAAGGCCTTGTTGTTTTCATCCATCGCGTAGCCGACGCCGTCCTCGTTCAACCCGTAAACGTGGAAGCCGGTTTTGAATTGGCCGTTCACAACATCCTGGATGATCGCGTAGACAGCGTTGTCCACTCGCTTAACCATACTCGTCAACACAAATCCCGGCTTGACCATGTTTTGATTCGCGTCGACGCCGATTACGAAGTGAGTTGCGCGGCCTTCCTGCTTGCCTGCCTGTTCGACCGCGTCAAAGGCACCGAGTCCGGAGTTGCCGGCGGCAGTGAAAATCACATCTGCGCCTTTGCTGATTTGCGCGAGCGCAATCTCTTTTCCTTTGCCGGGATTGTTCCAGGCCGCGTCCGTCACGCCGACGTAATTTGGAATTACCCGAATGTTTGGATTGACGGCTTTAGCGCCTTCCTCGTAGCCGCCCTTGAAACGATGAATCAAACCGATGTCCATGCCGCCGAGGAACCCGATCGTTCCGGTCTTGCTGGTCTTCGCCGCCAGCATGCCCACGAGGTAAGAGCCTTCATGTTCTTTGAAAACTAATGACGCGACGTTTGGCAGGTCGCTGACACCGTCGACGATCGCAAAACGAATATTGGGATAGTCTTTCGCGACCAGTTCAATGATGGGAGTTTGTGCGAAA
Organism: Acidobacteriota bacterium; assembly: GCA_046732775.1. Lineage (GTDB taxonomy): Bacteria > Acidobacteriota > Blastocatellia > Pyrinomonadales > Pyrinomonadaceae > PSRF01. Next base: position 247 of record JBKPNP010000485.1, on the reverse strand, counting down.
CCAATGCCGATGATCAGATCGTAGTTTCGTTCTGCAAACGCGCGCATGGCCGGTTCAATCGAAGTCGGATTACCGGGCTCGATGTCGCGCAGCACAATATTTAGCGGGGCCTTTTCGCAGTTCTTGCCGTCCGGCCATTTGCCGCTCGCCGCGCAATTTGCCCCGGCCCAGGCAGCGGCGTTGAACGAACGATCGTCCTTGCCGCCAATATCGAAAACTATACCGACGCGAATCTTGTTCTTGTCGT
>JBKPNP010000484.1:0-3760 GCA_046732775.1 Acidobacteriota bacterium | reverse complement strand
GTCGACAACAACGCCACATCCGAAGTAGTGGTCAGACCTTGTTTGGCCGGCCAACCTGCGGCTTGCTCCAGCAACGGCAGCGCTCTTTGATAGTCGCCTTGGGTCGCGTAAAGCGTGCCAAGATTAAAAACAGCGCGCGGCTGTCCCGGCTCGAGCCGTAACACCGACTCAAACGTTTCAATCGCCTGCGGAATACGCTGCGTGTGGGCCAGCAGCACCGCCAGGTTTGATAAGGCGGAGGCGTTCTTTGGCTGTAGTCGCAACGCCTCGCGATACTCGGCTTCGGCCTCGCTGTTCTGCCCGCGTTGATCGAGGGCAACACCGAGCAGCGTGTGCGCATTCGCGTCGCGCGGTGTGCGCGCCAGCAACTGTCGCAACAGAGCTTCCGCTTCGGTGAGCTTGCCCGCCTGCAAGAGTTTGCCGGCTTCAGTCAAATCCGATGCGTGATTATTACCGGACTGCGTTTCGCGCGCGGCTGCCGGTTTTCGCTGCGCGCCGGCCGACGGCGGCAACAATGAGCAAAGCCCCGCCATAAAGACGAACGTTGCCAGATATCGCAGCGACTGCCGGCTTCGACTCTTAACGATAAAAACCATTTTGCTTGAGAACAGGATTCGTACCCCGGGGAGTTGCGTCAAACGATACTCAACAACGCGCGCGCCTGCCAGCGACCGCAGCCGTTTACAAACTAATCGAGTGGCAGGTGAAACAGCATGCCCGCCACTCGAATCAGTACCAGTCTTTTCGCGTGCACCTAGAACAGGAGCTTGATGGCAAACTCCATCTGGCGCCGGCGTTGCTCGCTGGTGTCACGACCAAAATCGCCGGTGTTGTTGATGTCGCCGTTCGGGAACGAACGATTCACGCGATTCAAGACGTTGTAAGCCGAGAAACGAAACTGGACTTTAAACTCTTCACTGATCCAGTTCACCGGGAAGTTCTTGAACAGCGAAGCATCCCAATAGAACTGATCGCTGCCGCGAAAGACGTTCCGGCCCAGGCTGCCAATCTTCGGCCCTCCCGGGTCATTCGCAAACACGGGTGTCACCGCCGAGCGGAAAGCAGCGCGGTTCAACTGACGTCCGGCCGAAACATCCGCGGCAGTCGGCGTTGGGTCGCCAATAATGTCCACGCGACCGCCGTTCGCAGTAACGTTGTAAACCGGACCACTCTGCCAGGTAATGATGTTGTTCAGCTGGAACCCGCCAATCAGGAAGTCGACGGCCTTCGGCATATCACCGCCATAAGTGCGGTTTCGACCTAGTGGCAGATCATAGACGTTGGAGAAGGTTAGGCGGTGACGAATATCCGTATCGGAGTTACCGCGCTCGAGTTCAGGACGCAGCGGATTGTCAGGTCCGCAATCGCGCGCACTCGCACCGTTTGAACAGATGCCGCCAGGCGAGTCGTCAATCGCGTGCGCCCAGGTATAAGACGCCAGCAACGACAATCCTTTCGAGAAACGCTTCTCGAGTTTTGACTGCAACGCGTGGTAACTCGAACTGCCGCGATAGCGCGTCGCCACCACTTCGTTTATGCCCAGCACTTCACGCGAACCGGGGCCACCTTGATCGCCGGCAGTACCGATGTTCTGCACCACCAGCAGGTTCCGGCCCAGCGAACCGACGTAGCCAACCTCAGCGAGCCACGAGGGGCGAAATTCCCACTGCCCCGTCAGGTTGAACTGGTGATACATCTCGTCGTGACGATTCGGATCGTTAAAGATCAAACGACCGCCCGTCGGCGCGGGAAAGACTGTGCCTGGCGCAACGACCGTGCCTACGGAAGTTGGCACGCCGACATCGAAGATGTAGCGGAACGGAAAACCGGCGGGGCAGCCGGCCGGATTATTGATGGGATTGCAATTATAGCTGGAAGCGCCGGTGCCGGGATTTGCCGTCAACGGCTGAATCGCGCTGATGTCGGTGGCGTAAAGCAGACCGTAGCCGCCGCGCAACACCATCGTCTTATCATCCTTGAACCCGCTCCAGGCAAACCCGATGCGTGGGCCAAAGTTATTCTTATCGGTGTTTGCGAGGTCGCGACCGCCAGCCGCATTTTCACCGGCAACGGTCAGAGTCCTGGCAACCGGATCGAAATTCGTCTGCGCGTCAAACCGTTCAGTCGGCGCAGTGAAGATGTCGTAACGCAAACCGAGATTCAGGGTCAGGTCAGGCCGAACTTTCCAGTCGTCCTGAACGAAGAACGCGATCTCTTTGCTCGACTGTAAAAACGGACCGCCCGGATCGCCGCGCGTGATAAAGCCGGGACTGTAACCGAGCAGGAAATTTGCGAGCGCGGAGCCGGTATCATTGGCGCCGATGCCGTTGTAGTTGCCGGAAACGAATCCACGGTCGATGGCGTTGCCGTTTACCGGATTGGCAACGTTGCTGGTGCCGTATTGGAAGTTGCCCTTGGTGCCGCCGTTACGTCCGCCGTCGTAATTGCTGTTCTGACGCACACGAAAATCGCCGCCAAACTTGTAAGTGGAACGGCCCTTCACCACGGTCACGGCGTCGACAAAATTGAAGTTGTTGGACAGGAAATAAAAGGGGCCGCCGTCCCCGGTGAACTCGGTTGCGCGGTCAGTGCCGGTCAAGTTATCGACGATGCCGACGAGGACAATGCCGCTGCTCGAGCTGCCCAGATTGACGTTGCGCGCACCGAGGTCTGCCGAGATCGTCGGTGAAAATCCACCGGTGCCGTTAACGCCGGTATTGAAGATACCAATCTGAACGCGCGTGAATCCGAAGCGCGCATCATTAACCACGGACGACGAGAACGTGTGCGTGTCACCCATGGTAAAGCCCTTCGAGTTACCAAATTCATCGCCTGCCGATGGGCCTGCCGGCAGGTCAAGGTTAGTTGGAGATGAACCTAGCGGGAAGAAGTTGTCGCGCGAACGTGCCGTATCTGATTTGCTGTAACGCCCGAAGAAGAAATTGTTATCGGTGATGCGATGATCGATTTTGATGTCGTAACTATCTACGTTCGCGCGTTCCGAACGGTTGGTGCTGTAGTTTCGTCCAGCGCCTGGAAGGTTCGGAAGCGGAAAGGCATTTACGTAAGCGAGCGCAAACGGCGACAGCGCGCCGCAGTTCGGACACAAACGAAGATCGTTTCCGGGAATCGGTACGCCGGTTGGGCTGAATATGGTACCGGCTGGAGCGTTAACGAAGCTCGTCGTGCCATTCGGATTGCGAATCGTGTAGCGCACGATGTTGCCCGGTTGCACTAATTCACCAAAGTCACCAACGCGCATGCGGGCCGTCGGCACCGGAACATTCGATGGCGACTCACCACCACCGAAGATTGGCGTGCGGTTTCTCTGCCCGGCCACGGAAACAAAGAAAAACGAACGGTTGCGCCCGTTGTAGAGCGGGCTGCCACCTTCACCAAACCGTGGCAGAAATATCGGGCCACCGACCACACCACCGTAGTTGTGAGTAATGTAATTTGGAATGGGCGTTGTGCCGTCGTCGTACCTGGAAGCGGCAGCGCTCAGGAACCGGCCCTGATACTGTTCGAACGCGGTACCGTGCACGTCATTGCCGCCGGACTTGAACGTGGTCGAAATGATGCCACCACCCGCGCGGCCACTCTCCGCCGTTGGCACACTGGTTTCAATTTTGAACTCTGCGATTGCGTCAGGGTTGGGATAAATCGCAATCTGGCCAAACTGCGCTTCGTTGTTGTCCACGCCGTCCAGACGAAAATTGTTGTTGGTGGCGCGCGCGCCGTTGATCACCAAAACTGATCC
>JBKPNP010000483.1:0-1536 GCA_046732775.1 Acidobacteriota bacterium | reverse complement strand
CGGCCGGTGAGATGTGGGTAAAGCGACGGCGCTTCCACCAGCGCGCCGACGCGTCCCATCAACGCATGCCGGTTCGCGAGCAGTGGTTTGTTGAATAGGAAAACTTCGCCTGCGTCCGGTCGAATCAGACCAAGCATCAGGCGAATCGCGGTAGTCTTGCCGGCGCCGTTCGGCCCGAGAAATCCGTAGACACCCGCCGCCGGCGCTTGCAGATTTAGATCGTTGACGGCGAGCTGCGTTCCGAAGCGACGCGTCAACCCGCGCGTCTCGATGAGGTGGTTTTGCATTCGTAGTCCCGAGAGTATAAACGCCCACCACGCTCAATCCATTAACAGTCAAACCTGAGTAATGAGTAATGAGTGATGAGTGATGAGTGATGAGTTACGCGCGTTGGATTGAGGCCCGAAGGGCCGACAGTTAATAGCCACGCCCGTAAGGGCGTGGAATTAGGAACATCCGCCCTACCTTCGGGCTTGGAACAACATCCTCAACCCGCCGCACTCCAAATTTCCCATTCCCCTCTTCCCCCGTTTCTTGATATTGACTTCGCGCGCTCACTTCGCTTAAAACTCGTTCCGTTCCCTCCAAACCAAACGCCCCTCTCAAAGGCCCACGTTCTAACCGGCTGTTTGCTGTTTGCTGTCTACTGTTTACTTTCCAACAATGCGCAAACTCATCGCTCTCTTCCTATTCGTCTTAATTCTTTCGTCCACCCTTTCCTGCAAACGCAAGCCAGCCTCGCTCGCGGCCATTGACAAGATCGATCGCAGCACGAATCTTTCGCTCGGCCCGCCCATCAGTCGCGACCTCGCGCAGATTCGCGAACGCGGCTACCTGGTCGTGCTTGCTCCGTACAATTCGACCACCTACTTCATCTACCAGGGCCAACCCCTCGGATACGAATACGAACTGCTCCAGGCGTTCGCAAAGGATCTGGGCGTCGAACTGCGCATGGTGGTCGTTACCGATCCCAAAAGCCTCTTTCCTTTGCTGAACAGTGGTGAAGGCGACATCGCCGCCGCGCGCCTGATGCCGCCGGCTGGCCCCACCGCCGCGCTCGAGGATCAAGCTCCCGTCAGCTTCTCGCGTGCGCTCTACCGCACCGAGCCGGTGCTGGTCCAACAAGGCGAGCCGCCGTCGGCCGCCGGTGAAGGCACTGAAAAAGCACTCGCTGCGGGACCGGCCGATCCGCTTCCCGAAGTCGATATCCAGGCGCGACTCGTAACCAGGGCAGCGCAGCTTGCCGGCCGCACCGTAAGTTTGCCCGAAAAGTCCGGCTACCGCCCGACGCTGATCGAGTTGTCCGATGAAATCTCCGGCGACATCCACGTGGTTGAAATGGGCGGGAAGATTCAGGACGAGACCCTCGCGCAAAAGGTCGCGCGCGGCGAAGTTGAGTTCACCGTCATGCAGAAGAACCTCGCCGATTTGAAGGAGGCGGAATTCAAGAACCTGAAGGTGAGGCCAATTCTGGGGCAGAGTCGCAGCGTGGCCTGGGCGCTGCGAAAACTTTCGCCTGAACTGCTCAACGAACTC
>JBKPNP010000482.1:0-3040 GCA_046732775.1 Acidobacteriota bacterium | reverse complement strand
GGCAGGACACTGAAGTCGAAAAAGGGAAGTACGATTTCTCCAGTTACGATCGGCTTCTAAAAGCGCTGGACGAACACCAGCTTCGCCCACTTTTTATTCTGGACTACGCCAACAAACTCTATGACGACGGTCGCGCGCCGTCTTCGATTGAAGGGCGCCGTGCCTTTGCGTCGTGGGCAGCAGCTGCGGTCGCACGTTACCGCGGCCGTGGCATTCTTTGGGAAATTTACAACGAACCCAACGGGGGCTTTTGGACGCCGCAACCGCGAGTCGCCGCTTATGTGAAGTTGGCGCTGGAAACCAGCAAAGCAATTGGCGAAGTTGCGCCTAACGAACAACTCATCGGACCGGCTGTTTGGGGTTTTGACTTCAGCTTCATTGAGGAATGTCTGCGCGCGGGACTATTGGACTACTGGAGCGCGGTATCAGTTCACCCGTACCGGAAAACGGAGCCGGAATCAGTGGTAGATGATTATGATCGCCTGCGCCGCTTGATCGAGAAATACGCTCCACCAGGCAAGCGCGTGCCGATCATTTCTAGCGAGTGGGGGTACTCAGACGCGTCGTTCAACGTCGGCGAAGCTAAGCAATCGGCGCTGCTCGCGCGACAGATGCTCATCAATCAGTCGCAGGGAATAGAGCTCTCAATCTGGTACGACTGGCAGGACGACGGGCGCGATGCTTCACAGATCGAGCACCACTTTGGCGCAGTCAGATATTCCGGCAACACGACTCCGCCAACGTTTTTGCCCAAGCCTGCTTACCATGCCGTTCAGACGTTGGCATCGGTGATGGACGGCTGCGAATTCAGAGAACGGATTTTAACGCCAGACTTTGACTCGCAGGATTACGTGCTCGCCTTTAACTGCAACGGCGAGACTCGTCTCGCTGCCTGGACGACCTCCTGGTTCGATCGAGCGATAAAGGTTCCCATCTCTCCCGGAACTTACAAGCTAATCAAGCACACAGGCCAGACTGTGTCGGTAACGAGCGCTAACTACTCACTACTGTTGGAACTGAGCAGTTCTCCGCAATACATCGTGCCCGCCGATCGCCGCGTCCGAGTTGGCGACGTTTTGGCGCAGTAACCCGAACCGCTTAGGCCGGGGTTCATTGAACTAACGAACGCTTCACAAACAAAAACTGAATCTGTTGTCTGCTTTCGCCCTGGCTTCCAGAAAACGGAATAGGTTAGCGATTACCTATTTAAGTCCTGTGCAGACATTGTTTATGAGTAACCAATCCGCCGGTAAAACTGAGCATTCGCAGATTTCTGTGCGTGACGTCGTGAGCATTCTCTTTCGTCACAAGCCGCTGATCTGCACGACCTTCCTGACTGTGGCAATCGGCACGGCTGTGCTGACGTTTCTCATGCCCAACGAATACGAATCGCGCATGAAGATTCTCGTCAAGAACACGCGTTCAGATGTGCCCATTACGCCTGAGCGTACGACGGGAACAGCCGGCACATACTTCGAGAATGAAGTCTCAGAGAACCAAATCAATTCCGAAATAGAGTTGTTGACCAGTGAAGATTTGCTGAATCAAGTGGTCACGGAAACGGGTCTCTACGCCCAGCGCGCCTCCTTGCTGACGCGACTTGGTTTACGCGATGCGCCCAGCACTCAGGCTGCCCAGGTCGAAGCTGCCCGGACCCAATTGAGCAAAGACCTGGTCATCACGCCCGTTAAGAAAGCCAACATCATCGAGATCAAATACACGTCCGCGTCGCCGGAACAGGCCGCGGCGGTCCTGCAAAAAGTGCAGGCGCTGTACCTCGAGAAGCACGTCAAACTGCACCGGCCGCCCGGAACACACGACTTCTTCAAGACCCAAGCCGACCAGTCGGAAGGCGCATTGCGCGATTCGGAAAAACAACTTTCCGCTTTTCAGCAATCGATGAACGTCGTTTCGCTGACTCAGCAAAAGGAGCAGACCGTCCAGAAATTGACGGAGGCGAGATCGAAGTCGCTCGAGACGCAGACGTCGTTGCGCGAAGTGAACGATCGAATCGCAAAGATACAGCAGCAACTGGAGACAGTTCAGCCACGGATCGTGACGCAGAGTCGCGCCCTGCCGAACCAATTCTCGACCGAACGCCTGAACACGATGATGGTTGAGCTGCAAAACAAACGAACGCAGCTACTGACGAAGTTCAGACCGGACGATCGCCTGGTAAAAGAAGTCGACCAACAAATCAAGACCACGCGCGCGGCAATGGAGAAAGCCTCGCGAGAAACGGCGACGGAGCAGTCGACTGACTTAAACCCACTGCGACAAACACTCGAGACGGAACTTGCGCGCGCGCGCGTCGATCAAGCCGGAGCCCTTGGACGTCTGGAAATGGTTTCCAAACAGGTAGGCGAATATGAAGGTCAGTTGTCACGGCTGGAGGGCATCACGGCGGAGTACGAAAACCTGAATCGCAAAGTCAAAGAAAACTCCGAGAATTACCAGCTCTACAAAAAGAAAGAAGAGGAAGCGCGCATAACGGATGAGCTCGATCAAAACAAGATCACGAATGTGTCGGTAGCTGAAGCGCCCATGCGGTCACAGCTTCCGGTTCGGCCTAATCGCCCGATGAATCTTGTGCTGGGGATATTTCTGGGCGTGTTGTTGAGTCTCGGCGGAGTTGTAGTGGCTGAATTTTTACGAGACACCGTCCTGACGCCGCAAGAATTAGAAGCGCTGACCGGTAAAGCGGTTCTCGTTTCGATTCCAAAGGGTTGGCGTGAGCCACGGAGTGGCAGCGGAGACGACCGGACGCCGGCGCCGGTGCGACCGCAATTAGCTCAAGAGCGTTTGGAGTGGGTTGTTGGCGAGTAGAGCATTACGGCAAAAGGACAACAAAGTGGGATTCTATCTGGAACTCATCAGAAACGTTTTTCAGGCGCTCGACGCCCACGGCAAATTGCGCTTTCGCGTCGTCGCGTTTACGTCTGCAACGGCGAACGAGGGTGTCAGTCAGGTTGTAGAAACGCTGGCCAAAGAGTTGGCTGCGCAAACACAGAAGCGAGTGTTGCGCGTAGAAGCGCAAGCG
>JBKPNP010000481.1:0-1600 GCA_046732775.1 Acidobacteriota bacterium | reverse complement strand
GAAATCAGGGAAAGTTTTTTGGATGCGGCGCCCATCTCCGAGCGCGAACCGGAGGCGTTGTTCCTCAACTACCAGGGCACGCGAATCACAACGCGATCGGTGGGTCGTATGGTTGAGAAGTATATAAAGATCTGTTCCGGCCGCTTCGACATCAGCCCACACGCCTTGCGGCATTCATTTGCGACGCATCTGCTGGATAGCGGCGCCGACCTGCGTGATATTCAGGAATTACTCGGCCACGCGCGGCTTTCGACGACGCAGGTGTACACACATGTTTCGATGGAGAAACTGATTCAGGTGTATGACAAGGCGCACCCCAAGGCGTAAAGAAGTTTCGAGTTTCAAGTTTCAAGTTCGAACAAGCGCAACTTGAAACTACAGATTTGAATTAACCCGAGGCGCCAACGAGCGACCGGAAGCACGCGACGGCCGGCCTGCGCTCGAACTTGAAACTTGAAACTTGGAACTTGAAACTAGAGTGTCGCGTGTTCGTCGTCGCCGTTGGCGCTTTCGATGGCAGCCTGACAGACAGCGTCGTAGCGAGCGGTAGGTAAGGCCTCGAGCCGGCGCTCGTCGATCAATTGCCCGCAACGCGCGCAGGTGCCATAAGAGCCTTCACGAATTCTCAGAAGGGCCTGATCGATATCGGCGACCATTTGCGACTCTCGCTCGCCGAGGCGAAGGGCGAGTTCCTTATTAACGTCCATCAGAGACATGTCCACGGTGTCTTTAACACCGTCGTCTGCGAGTTCCAGAGCCGCGGCCTGATCGCCACGAACGTTTTCGGCGTGCTTATCTCGCTGGGTGCGGAGGATCTGTTCGAAGTGCGCTAATTTCTCAGGCTGCATTTGCTCCCCTTGTTCCTATCGTCTGGTAGATCAATTGAGGGATGGGATTATAACGTAGGAGTTTTGATTCAGGTAACGCTGACGCCTCGAGATTACAGTTTCCAGGTGAGGGAAACGCGTGCGGCGCGTAGGCTGCCTGGCGAAATGTTGTCGTTGCCGTCCGCATGAACGAAGTACTTGCGGTCCGACAAGTTTTCAAAGTTCGCCTGCAGACGCAGCTTTTCGTTTATCGTGTAGTACAGCGCCGCATCGATGCGGGTGTAGCCAGGTAACGTCACGCGGTTATCGATTGCTGCGAACATGTTCGAACGATTGATGACGCCGAGCCCCGCACTCCACTTGCTCGCGAATCGATAATTGTTCCAGAGCGAAAACGTATTTCGTGGCACTTGCGCAACGCGAGCGCCTTTCACAGCAGACACGGTCGCGCTTGTCACTCGCGCATCCTGATACGCGTAGCCTCCAAGCATTTGCCAATTTCTGGTGATGCGACCATTCAATCCTACTTCAAATCCATTTGTACGCTGGCTGCCGGTTTGCACTGTGCGCGTGGGATCGTTGGGATCCGTGGCGCGCGTGTTAGTGCGATCGAGCCGGTAAAACGCGGAGGTTAACGACAAAGACTGCAGCACGTCCCACTTTGCGCCGAACTCGTAGTTTTGAAACTTCTCGGGTTTCAGGGTTTGCGTCACGCTCGTCAGCGACGAGAACTGATCCCCGGAGCTCGGCAGATAAGAAACGCTGTAACTTCC
>JBKPNP010000480.1:0-6020 GCA_046732775.1 Acidobacteriota bacterium | reverse complement strand
CAGACGAACATTTCGACGTCGTGATCGCCAGTGAAGTGTTGGAACACGTGCCCTATCCGCAAGAGATGCTAACGGCAATCGCGCGCGTTCTACGGCCGGGTGGCCTGCTGTGGGCAACAACACCACACGGCCGGGGAATTTCCGCGCGGATGCTGGATCTTGCCTGGAGCCCCGTCTGCCCGCCGGAACATCTGCAACTGTTTTCCGTGGCCAGCATCAAGTCTCTTCTGAAAGGCGCTGGATTCAAGGAGGTAAGCATCTCCACTCACGGTGTGAACCCTTTTGAGATATTTCATGAATTGTATGGCCGCGTTGCGCGGCGATCGAACTCGCAGAACGGGTCCGGTTCAGGCTCTTCTTTCAACCGAGTCGAATCCAGTTATCAACTCACTGAGTTCATAAGCGACAGGCCATCGCGCCGAATGTTAAAGGAAGCGGTCAACGGCTTACTTAATCTCGGTCGATTCGGGGATTCGCTAAAAATTCATGCCGAGAAATAAGTGGGTGACTATGGAGCGTTCAAAATGAGAGTTTTGGCCTTTGCTTCATATCCAATCGAAGCTGCAGCAACTCGTTATCGTTTGCAGCAGTTTGTCGAACCACTTGCGAATCGTGGCATTGCACTAACGATCAAGCCCTTCATTGACTCCAGAAGTTTTGCCTCTCTTTATGACCCTCGAGCGTGGTTTCACACCGGCATTGGCCTGTTGAAAGCCTCGGCTCTCCGGCTATGCGATCTACATGCAGTACGAAAATCAGATGTGGTGCTGACGCAGCGCGAGGCCATGATTTTTGGTCCTCCGGTTATCGAATGGTGGGCTACAAGGATCGCTAAACGTCCGATGATTCTCGACTTGGATGATGCTACCTACGTTCCCTATACTAGCCCGACTTACGGCGCGTTCGGGAAAGCACTGAAATGGTCCAGGAAAACTGACGATCTGATTCGTTGGTCCAGGATTGTTACTTGTGGAAATCGCGGGATCGCCGAGTATGCGCAAAGTAAGGGGGCAGTAACTCGAATAATTCCGACCGTGGTCGATACAGATATTTTCATTCCCAAACCTCGCCGCACCGATGCTCCCATAGTTCTGGGGTGGATTGGAACCCACTCAACTTTCCCCTACCTTCGCGAAATTTTTCCGGTTTTGCAGGAGCTGGCCCAGACTTACCAGTTCACGGTAAAAATTGTAGGAGCAGGTACAAGCGCCGTAGATATTCCGGGCGTCAAAGTCGATAATCGGGAATGGCAGCTCCAACGCGAAGTCGAAGATTTTCAATCTCTCGACGTTGGCCTTTATCCGATTGATCCTTCCTTATATGCCGAAAAATGGGCTGAGGGAAAATCGGGTTTCAAGGCGATTCAATACATGGCGGTTGGGATCCCTTTTGTTGCCTCGCCGGTTGGCGCTATGGCAGACATAGGTAAGGCAGGCGTCACTCATTTGCAGGCGACCACCAAAGATGAATGGCTGGAGGGGCTGGGACGTTTGCTTTCCGACGCACAGATGCGAAGAACAATGGGTGAAGCCGGCCGCGAGCACGCCCTGAAACATTATTTACTGTCGGATCAAGCCGACACGCTCGCGCAAGTCTTGAATGAGGCGGTGAGCGATCGAAAGGCAAGCTGACCTGCGGATGCACCGCCTTAGTAAATCCCGATTGACAGTGCTCGCGTGTATCGCGTTGCTCCCCTCGTTCGCCAAGCGCACGTGCTATCGCTGGTTTTTCGGTTATCGCATCGGCAAGCGAGTCAGAATTGGCCTTACGATTATCGACGTCAGCGAATGTGAAATTGCAGACGACGTACAAATCGGCCACCTCAATTTGATCATCAGGGTGAAGCGGCTGCGGATGGATGATCACGTGAGGATCGGTCATTTAAATATCATTCGCGGCGGCGACGAAGTGCACCTCGGCCGGTATGCAGAGATTATTCGCATGAACGAGATCAATTCGATTGCGGAACCGGAAGTGGTTAACCCGACTGATCCACGTTTCCTGTTAGGCGACGGCAGCATCATAACGGCGGGACACAAAGTGGATTTTACGGATCGGGTCACCATTGGCCGTCGTTCGATCCTCGGCGGCCGCAACTCGTCGCTCTGGACACACAATCGCCAACGCACGCGCCCGATCGATATCGGCTCTTTTGCCTACATTGGATCTGAAATCCGGATAGCGCCGGGTGGCTCGGTGCCCTCGCGTTGTATCGTCGGTATTGGCTCGGTGATCACCAGTGAGCTAACCGATGAGAATTATTTGATCGCCGGCGTGCCCGCGAAGCCGGTGAAAGAACTTGGCGAAGAAGATAAGTTTTTGATTGAACGAAAGACGCGCATTGATTTGCCTGACGACGTTTAGCGCGTTAGTTAGAAACGTATTATGAATGGTCTGCTGACATTGCTTTACCTGACGCTGTGCGTCGGCGTTGTCATATTCGTGCCGCCGCTCGTGTTGCCGTTTGCGACGGACTATGGCGTGGTAACGGCGATCGACTGCGCCAAAGCGGTGTTGCTCTGTACGGGGCTAGCCGCTATCGCCGGTTATTTTTCTTATAAGCGAACGACTGACGGAACTTTCCTCTTACGGCTGCTTGTGTCCGCTTTGATTGCGCGAATGATAATCGCGCTGGTCATCTTCTGTTTTCACGGCCAGGATTTTTTTGGCGGTGACGCGATAACTTACGATTTTTATGGACACGCGCAGGCGCTGGGCTGGGCCGGGGACAAGCTTGGTCTGAGGGTGGCGAATCAGTATGTCCGCAGCGGCGAAGGCTCGGGTTGGGGCATGGTGTATCTGGTCGCCGCCGTCTACAGCATAGTGGGACGAAACCTGCTCGCAGTCCAACTTATGAACTCGGTGTTTGGCGCCGCGACCGCAGTTGTGATCTACCTCTGCGCGCAACAGGTATTTCAAAACTCAAGAGTGTCGCGGCTTGCCGGAATCGCGGTCGCGTTTTACCCCTCGCTCGTGCTGTGGTCGGCGCAGGGGTTGAAGGACGGGCCAATCGTGTTCTGCCTGGCGCTGGCAATTTTGGCCACGCTGAAGTTAGGCGAAAAATTGTCGCTGAAATACATGCTGCTGTTGCTGGGAGCGGTAGGTTCGCTGATGGCACTCAGATTTTACGTCTTCTACATGATCTGTGTGGCCATCGCCGGAGCGTTCATTCTTGGCATGCAGCAGGTCTCGGCCACCAGTTTTGCTCGTCAGTTTGTCGCTATGATTTTGTTGGGACTGGCGTTGACTTACGTGGGCATCACGCGTTCAGCCAACGTGCAACTGGAGCGTTACGGCAACCTGGGACAACTACAGGCGAGTCGCCGCGATCTGGCGCGTTCGGCCGACACCGGATTCGGAAAGGATGTAGACGTCTCCACTACGTCCGGAGCGCTTTCGACGATCCCGGTGGGATTAGTGTACCTATTGTTCGCACCCTTTCCGTGGCAAATAACATCGTTGCGTCAGAGCATCACGCTGCCGGAAATGTTGATCTGGTGGGCGTCGTTTCCGCTACTGGTTTTGGGCCTGTGGTTCACGGTGAAATACCGTCTGCGAATGATCTCGCCCATCCTGATTTTCACTGTGATGTTGACGCTGGCGTATTCAGTTTTTCAGGGAAACGTGGGCACCGCGTATCGCCAGCGCGCGCAGTTGCTGGTGTTCTACTTCATCTTTGTGGCGGTTGGGTTCGTATTGATGCAGGAAAAGCGAGCTGAACGAAAACGCCGTGAACTGGAAGAGCGGATGGCCTTGCGAGTACGTCCGGCAACGCCGCGACCAGAAAGCTCGGCGCGATCACCCTCGTAGACTGACCAAAGAATTGCCCGTCTCTCTTTGGCAGAAGGGTTGGGATGACGGCCTAGGATGACCGTTAACATTTGGATCCGTTGCGAGACATGAATTCGCGGGATGCGTCGACCGTCAGTGGACGGATTGAGCAACCAAACACAAATTCAGCAGCGCTACCCGGTCAACCCACGTCGCCATTAACGAATCGTCGGATGAATCGCATTTGAACCGGTTTAGTTTGAAACGTCTCCTCACCGCAGCCGCTGTTTGGCATCTGGCTATTGTCTTCACAATTTTTCTTGTCGGTCGACTACAACTGTTGCCGGGCACGTTTGACGAACATGGAACAGGCGTGTCGTTTGCCATCGATTCGCGCGAATATCGAGTTGAAGCGGAGACCCTGGCCACCTCGATCCGCGGCGGCAGGTTTCGTGAGTGGGCCGAGGCCAAATCCAGTTTTCACGTCAAGCTCTATTCAATTTCCTTTGCCTTAAGCAGTTGGCTTGTTGGCGCAAACGTTCTCGCTGCCGAGCCTTTGAACCTCACTTACTTCCTCCTCCTGCTCGCGTCGGCTTTTCTGATTGCGCGCGAAATGTTTGGTCACGCGACTGCCCTCGCGGCGACGGGCGTGATTGCGTTATGGCCTTCGCTGCTCCTGCATACCACACAACTTCTGCGCGACGCCCTTTTCATCCCGGCCCTGCTGCTGTTCGTGCTTGCTTTGGTGATAGCTCTTAGGCGCAGACTTTCATTGAAACAGGCAGTGCTGGTGACCGTTTTAGGCGTTATCGCCGCACTCTTCGTTTGGTTATGCCGCGGAGATGGGTGGGAAGTAGTCGTGATGATTGCAGTGCTTGGCGCGATTGCTTCTGCCGTGACGCAGATCAAACAGCGACAGTTTTCTGCCGGAGCAACTATCGCCGTGGCGACAATACTCCTGGCAACAGCGATCATTCCGAAGATCGTCCCCGCCTACCGGCGCAGCAACGAACAGCTGGCCCGGCGCGCAAACGGTCCCGTGCCTGGCTCGTCGAGCACTTTGACGAGGGTCGGGCTGCTGCGTCAAAAGTTCATCGCGCGGTATCCCGGCGCCGGATCGAACATCGATGCCGAAACGCAACTGCACAGCACGGCCGATGTCGTTCGTTATCTGCCACGAGCTTTACTGATTGGATTTTGCGCGCCGTTTCCGACGATGTGGTTTACGCCGGGCTTGCAGGTTGGCTTGACCGGTAGGCTGCTGGCGGGCGCCGAAATGTTGTTCTTGTACGCCTTCCTGATTCTTTGCGCCGTCACGCTTTGGAAGTTCAGAAACCGGATCGACGTCTGGTTCCTTTTCGCGGCTGCCGCAGTTGGCTGCCTGGCGCTAGGGTACGTGGTGGTCAACGCCAGCTCGCTATACCGGCTGCGCTATGCGTACTTCATAATGGTCATCATTCTGGGTATGAAAGGCATTCTGACGCTATGCTGGCCGGACGATCACATACTTGGCTCAACTGGGCGCTGAGGTCAGTATCGTCCGCGGTAGCGGATGGGTAACGTGCGAAGGACCCACCCGCCACCGCGGGTGGTACCGGACCGTTACTAATTTGTTTGCGCGTTTTACAAAAACACTGATTGTCCGTTTGGTTTTCAGGACGAGGTATAGGTAAAGTTTCTGGTTTAGCTTGTGGGTTTTTAAGGTGGCTGTCGCATGTGTGGAATTGTTGGCGTAGTTCGTAACGACAGGTCCGACGTCGATCGCGACGTCGTGGGGCGGATGTGTGCTGCCATTCGCCATCGCGGTCCCGACGAAGATGGCTTCTACTTCAATGGCGCCGTCGGGCTTGGCATGCGACGTCTTGCCATCATTGATTTGAAAGGCGGCCAGCAGCCTATTCACAATCAGGATCGCAGCGCCTGGATCGTTTTCAACGGCGAGATCTATAACTATCGTGAGCTGCGAGAAAAACTCGAACAGCTCGGCCACACGTTCTATACAAACAGCGACACCGAAGCGATCGTTCATGCTTATGATCAGTACGGCTCCGACTGTCCCAACCATCTGCGCGGCATGTTTGCTTTTGCGATCTGGGACGAACGCACGCAGGAACTCTTTCTGGCGCGTGATCGCGTTGGCAAGAAGCCGCTGCTCTACGCCGAGGTCGCCGGCCAGCTGGTTTTTGGTTCGGAGTTCAGCGCGCTGCTCGAGCATCCCGCGGTCAGCAAGGACATCGACTTCGAAGCGC
>JBKPNP010000479.1:0-1073 GCA_046732775.1 Acidobacteriota bacterium | reverse complement strand
ACCGCTGCTGTCGAAAGCAATGCCGGTGGGGTTCTTTATGTCGCCGGAAAACTCAGTGAGCTCCCCGTTAACGTCGATGCGAAAAATGGTAACCGGAAGCTGTTCGCCACGCGCGCCGGAACGCGTCACCAAAAGGGAGCCGTCGTCAGGATCGAAAGCAGGGTTTGCTACCGGATGAAGATCCTCTGCGAGTTGGCGAGCCACGGTTATGGGATAGGGATCGCTCTGATTGCGTCCGCTTTCGATAGTGACATCGGTTACGCCGCTCTTTTTACTTTCCGGAACGATGGCCAACACCCGGCGCGGTGACAGCGCCACGATGGGCGCGCGCTGGTGTTCGAACCAAACGGCGCAGAGCGTCGGATCGCCCGTGTCAAAGTCAGCGCAATCGATCGTTACCTCACCGCCCGGTAGCGCGAGCGGCGGATCTATTCTCAGAATCTTTGGCTTGGTTCCCATCTGTTCAGAGCCGGTCCTGTATTCGCGCGGCGCGATCTTACGTACGATAAAAGCCGTCAATCATACGACGCGACCGCAGTAGTGTCTAATTCGCCAAAAACGCTAATCTGCCAAGTAAATCCCGCGCTCATCCGTGGTCTCGACTTGAGTTCACTCGTGTTATAATCCGGCCGCACAAGCGGCTTCTAACACTGAAATTCCCATTAGGCTTTTAGTGTTGAGAAGCCAGGCCCGATAATTATTGTAATGCTCAAGCGACGAAGCGAAGCGATATCGCAGAGCAACATCAAAAGTATTTCAACGGCGTCGGAACCCACTGCTCGCATCACTCCTCCTGTAACTTCAGCGCGAATCAATTCAGTGAACCTGTCGGAACCTGTTTTCCACGGCGGGCTGCGAGTAACTACGTAAGCGGAGGAAAAGTCTCATCAAGGAAGTAATCGGAAACACTGCCGGCCTGAAGCCCAATCAAATTCGCCGCATCGAGAAGCTTTACACCAGGCGGATCGCGCCGCATCAAATTCTGACCCCGGAGTTTGCACGCCAGCTAGCGGAGCTGTCACACGAAACACGCAGACAGATCGGGGCCTTGATCGATCGTAGTGGCCACGTCG
>JBKPNP010000478.1:0-1697 GCA_046732775.1 Acidobacteriota bacterium | reverse complement strand
CGGGACGCCCGCGCTCCAGTCCAGTCGTTTGACTACACACCAATCCTTACCTAGACTCCAGCCATGCGCGTCCTTGAACTTTCCAGGGGCGCGTCTTTAATTTCGTCGCACCGCAAACGACCAGTTTGCGTTACGTCAAATACCCGATGCTTAAGTTTCGCAACACACTCACCGGCAAAGTTGAAGAGTTTCGCCCCCTAACCGAAGGCGAAGCTCGCCTCTACTATTGCGGCCCGACCGTATGGGACTACGGCCATCTCGGCAACTTCCGTTCGGCAATCGCCGCCGACATCGTGCGACGCTACCTCAAGTTCAAAGGTTTCAAAGTCACTCACGTCATGAACATTACGGACGTCGAGGACCGCATCATCGCCAAATCGCAAGAAGCCGGCGTGAGCATTGACGACTACACCGCCAAATACATCGAGGCGCTCTGGGAAGACTTTGACGCCCTCGGTTGCGAGCGTCCTGAAGTGGTTCCGCGCGCCACCCGGCACATTCCCGAGATGGTGACGTTGATAGAAAAACTGCTCGCCTCAGGCCACGCGTACGAATCCGAGGGTTCAGTCTATTACCGTATCGCTTCCTTTCCCGGGTACGGCAAGCTTTCGAAGATTAATTTCGCCGGCAACATCGCCGGCGCCAGTGATCGTATCGACACCGATCGTTACGAAAAAGAGGACGCGCGCGATTTCGCGCTCTGGAAGGAACCGGCCTCAGCGACTGAGCCCGCGTGGGACTCATCCATCGGACGCGGCCGGCCCGGTTGGCATATCGAATGCTCGGCGATGTCGATGAAATACCTGGGTGAAACTTTTGATATTCATGCCGGCGGCATCGACCTCGTGTTTCCGCATCATGAAAACGAGATTGCGCAGAGCGAAGGCGCAACCGGTAAAGAGTTTGTTCGTTACTGGATTCACTTCGAACATCTCAAAGTGGACGGCGAAACGATGTCGAAGTCGAAGGGCAACTACTACACGTTTCGCGATGTGGCCGCCAAAGGTTATTCCGGCGGTGCAGTGCGATATTTCCTGTTGAGCGTGCCCTACAACAAGCAGATCAATTTCACGTTTGAGGCGCTCGAGGGCGCCGAGAAAACGCTGGCGGGTTTGCGCGATTTCAAGGCGCGTCTGATCGAAGCGAAAACCACGGCCGGGCTAAACGATCAACTGCACGAAGCGACAGTCGCCGCCGCGCAGGAATTCGAAGCCGGCATGGACGACGACCTCAACACTTCGGTGGCCCTCGCCGTAATCCACAATCTGACCCGGGTAGTCAACACTGCGCTGGCCCGCAAAAAACTTCAGGACGAAAACCAGCGGGAGTTGATTGATCTTCTTGGCCGCTTTGATACCGTGCTCAACGTCTTCGGCGACGTTAAGAGCGAAATGCTCGACAGCGAAGTTCAGAACCTGATCGACGAACGACAGGAGGCACGTCGTCGCCGCGACTTCAATCGCGCCGATGAGATTCGCATTGAACTGGCAGAGCGCGGGATCGTTCTCGAAGACACGAAAGACGGCGTGCGCTGGAAACGAAGTAAGTAGCGAATCGCACAGCGACTTCTGCGCCGGGTACCTGTCGGCCTTAGTCCGCGAAGCGGACGATTGATAAGCCCAACACTTTATCGTCCGTGGGTCGACTAATTCGGAACCGGGAGCGGTAGCGACCGGGTCGCGTCGACCAACCTCAAC
>JBKPNP010000477.1:0-1723 GCA_046732775.1 Acidobacteriota bacterium | reverse complement strand
GCGAAATTTCCGCTCGCAAAACGCCGGGCTTCTTACTGTCAGGTACAGCGTCTGCCGATTCACCCCCGACAACTTTCATAGCTGTCAGGTAATGATAGTCCGTGGCAATGGTGTGTAGCGGCAAACTCTTCCCATCATTCTCCAACCGCTCGCGCTCAAACAAACCATTGACGCTGACGTAATCGCCGACAATTGCAAAACCGTTTTCAGTCAGCAGCGCCCGCAGGTAGTCGTGGTTTAAAGGCGATTCCAGCGTGCCGAATTCTCGCATCACCTGGCGCAGCTCGTCGGCCGTAGTTGAATCGTCAGGCGGTTTGTCACCCTCGAGAATGAACAGCATCCCGCCGACGTCCAGCATCGCGGCCAGATGCTTCATGACCGCGCGCTCGTCTTCAAAATGATGCAACGAATCGTAACAAATGATCAGATCAAACTTTTCGTTGAGCGGCGCGCTTTCGATGTCGTGCACAGCAAAAGAACACTGCAACGGCGTTTCATGATCCACGCCGTAGGGGACGCGCGCCACGCGCTCCGCGGACATCGCAATCAGATCGGGGCTGATATCGATTCCTTTGACGCGGTATCCAAGGCGCGCTAGATATTCACTGAGCCAACCGGACCCGCAACCCACGTCAAGAACGCGCGCCCCGGCAGGAAGAGCGAGCGTTACCGCGAGGTTGGCAAAGTCACAGAAGTGGCGATGCGAATCCTCGTCCATGCCGTCGCCTTTGTACTTCGCGGGTTTATTGGCGAGGTTATAGAAGGGTTTGGTTCGCAGATGATGCTGGCGTTCGGGATTGAGCCGGCCGAGGTATTCAACTGCGGCGCGCTTGTAATCAATACCCTCAAGTTTCGGAACGCGCTCTGTCCGACAAACTTTAGTTTGTCGTTCCGGACCACAAGCTGAAGCTTGTCGAACATCAAGCGGCGCCAGCAGTGCAACTTCGGCAGCGACAGTTTGAAGAAACGCTTCTCCGTTGGCAGGAATGCCGATGGCCGAAATCTCCCCAGTGACACTTTGAATGAACTGCCGGCGCGGCCGTGCATCGATCACCTCTCGTATGAAGTTGATGTAGCGCTCAGCGCTCGCGTCGATCCGGTGATGCTTTAAGACGTGGGCTCGCGCATTCGCACCCAGCCGCGCGCGCAGGGACGCGTCTGCCATAAGTTTCGCGAGGTAGGCCTCAAGCAGCGCATCTGCATGTTCATCATGATTTATTTTTACTGCCGCGTCGTTTGGCACTTCGGAAAAAGCACCAACGTTCGAAATGATTGCCGCTACTCCCGCCGCCATGATGCGACATAAACTCCCCGACGTGGCGCCGACCGGCCGTTCGCGAAGGTTGATCGCAATATCAGTTGTCGCCATGTGCTGTTCAAACTCGGCGAGTGACACATAGCCCGTAATGTTGACGCGATCGTCCAGACCGAGGCGGCGAATCTCGTGCGGCAGTTCAGGATAATCATCGAGACGACCGACGAGCGTGTAATGGAAGTCGAATTGAGCGCGAAGTTTTGCGAGCGCGCGTAACGCTCGTTCAATCCCTTTGCCTCGAGTAATCAAACCAAACGAAGCGATGTTTTCAGTATCGCCATCGTTTTGTCGGCGAGGCACGCTCGCCGCCGCCTTGTCGGTTATATGGTGATTGATGCGCGTGATTGGCGTTCCCGGTGCCGTTGCGGCGAGACGAACACGGCTCCACTCGGAGTGCACAATGATGCC
>JBKPNP010000476.1:0-3345 GCA_046732775.1 Acidobacteriota bacterium | reverse complement strand
CCTGCTTCCGCAAGTGCGCGGGCGACGCCGCCGGTGATGCCAGTGCCGCCGCCCGTAACGAACGCGACGCGTCCGTTAAGAATTCCGTCGTGAAAAATGTTGGTCATATCGGTATCAGTGTAAACGTTAACTTCGACCGTTAGCTGGGACGCGCGCTGGAGCGCAGGCATCTTGTCTTCATTCGCTTGCCAAAAGTTTTCGCGCTCGAAACGGCGCTCATTGCAGGCAGGATGCCTGCGCTCCCAGCTTACATTGCGCTCTCAGCAGGCCGTTAGCCGCCGGCGATGAACGGCCGCGATTGAACGATGTAAATCTGCCCTTTCATATAGGCCCACTCGATGTCCTGATCCCGGCTGCCAAACACACTCTTGATTCGATTCGCAGCCGTAACCAGGCGGCGGATGACGTCGTCGGTCAACACTTTTCGTTCGCCCGTTATTGCGACTTCCTTCACGCCACCGTTTTGGTCAAACGTAAGCAAACTATCTTCGTCAGAACGCGTCAACACCTGAACGGCATTGGCGCGCTCGCGAAAAATAATCTGCTCCGCAACCTTCTTCCCCTCGACAACTTTAATTCCCAAACCTCTTTTGGCGCTGATGTAAATCGCCCCGCGGTTGTCCCTGTCAAAAGGATCGGTAGTAATCATCACGCCTGAGCTCTCGGAATTAATTCCTTCCTGAATCAGTACCGCCATAAATATTTTCGAGTGATCGATCACGGCGCGTTCGCGCGCTTCATACGCTTCAAAATTCCAGAGCGATGCCCAGACAGTCTTGATCGCCTCAATCAGTTGCTCGGGTTCACGAACGTTTGGCACCGTCGTGTAGAGTCCGGCGCCACTGAAATTCGGCAGGTCTTCGGAATTGGATGAACTGCGAACAAACAACCCCTTGCCCGCATATTCAAGTTTCACGCGCCGCAGAATTTGATTGCGCAGCGCAGTATCGAACTTAGCTTGTTGGATGCGCTCGCGCAGCCCCACCAGCTTTTGCCGGCGGTAAGCCGGATCGTGCACAAACTTCTGATCGTTCAGCAGCTCATAAATCACGTCGTCCAGTTTGTTCGCTTTTAGAAACTGATCGTAGTAGTAAAACGGAATCGTAAAACCACTCGGCACGACGATGCCGGGCAAGCGCGCGTTCATCACTTCCCCGAGGTTTGCTGACTTACCACCAAAAGCTATCGCCGATCGCGCGCGCTGCTGACTGAGACTAAGCAGGCGGGTCTCGGCGAGATTGAAGCGCGGCTTCATCACGTCAAGCCGTTGTGCCAGCCGGCGTTGATACTCGCGCAGTTGATCTATGCCGGCACGCTTAATCGTGTAACCGTCGCGCTTCGCGTCAAACTCTACCCACCAGCCGTCGTACTGTTTGAAAAGAGACTGCGCGTTTTTCACATACGCGTTGGGGATGGCCCAACCTTTCGCCAGCAGGTTGATGTGTGAAAGCGGCGTTGATGGTTGCGAAGTGATGACGCCGGCCACGGGCGGCAGCTGCAGCGGGACTTCGTCGAGCACCAGGATTTCGTTGAACCCGATCTCCACATGTTCGTCGAGCTTTGGAATCACATGAATGCGCCCCAAACCCTTGGCGACGTTGAGGGCTTGATACTCCTGCTCTTTCGCAATTTCGCTTTGCGTCACGCGATCCAAGCCCGAGATGTTCCGCGATTCATCATCCTGTCGGCTCGAATTTGGCTTGTACGCGACCGGCTGAAAAAACGTCGACTTGATCAAGTCGGCAACCAATTTGATTTGATCGGCAGGGATCAGATCGCCCTCCCAAAACTCAAACGTCCAGCGCTTCAGCGGAGTTTGATAAGCGATGCTGCCAAGGATGAAGCGACGGTTCGGCTTGAGATAGTTGTTTTCGAAGAATTCTTTCCCGCGCTCCAGGGACAGGTAGGTGCCGTTCACGAAATCCTTATGAAACGCGTAGCGCTTGGTGTTGACGTAGTAAATCCTGTTTTGATCCTTGCGATCAATTACAAACAGAATGTGTGGCAACGCGTAAGCAGTGTTAGCGTCGTAGGTGACTGCGAAGTTATCGAATTCAGCTTGTGATTTTATCGCCGGCAGCGAGCGCAGCGTCTCGGATTGCGCGGCGCAGGGAGCGGCGCAAGAGGCGACGATCAGGAGCAAAAGAATTACCGCTCTATTCAACGAATACATTTTGTTCAAATCAGAGCCTGCATTCATTCGTAACGCAAACTGTTAGTTTGCGTAGTGATTTAATCGCGGTATCGCGTAAACAAACCGATACGCAAACTAACAGTTTGCGTTACACAACTTCTCTCCCCGTGCGCTCTAGCAATTCTAGCAAATCATCGATATGCCGGCGCCGCGTCAAAAAGCTGTTGATGTTCACACGCAGCACCCGCCGTCCGTTAAGCACTGTCGTGGTAATCCACGCTTCCCCACCTCGCTCAATGTGCTGCTGCAGTCGCTGTTGCAAACGATCCTGCGCTGCGTCGTCTAAAGTTCCGGCGGACGCCGGCCGAAAACGGAAACAGCAAACCGCTGTCTCGACGGGCGACACGCATTCAAAGTCAGGCATTTCATCAATCCGCGCGGCCAGATACTCAGTTAACTCTATCTGATGTTCGATCACGGACGCGTAGCCGGCCCGGCCCATAAACTTCAATGCCATCCAGAGTTTCAGCGAAGTGAATCGCCGCGTGCCCATTTGGCCATAGCGGAAGAAATCGAATTCCACGTCGGAGCCGCCACGATCTTCATTCAAATACTCGGGGGTTATATCAAATGAATCGCGCAGGATTTTTCCGCCGTCGCGCACCAGCAGCGCGCCACAGGCGAACGGCACAAACATCCACTTGTGTGGGTCAAATGTGATCGAATCAGCCAACTTCATGCCGGCAAGCTTCTCGCGGTGCTTATGCGAAAACGCGAGTGTGCCGCCGTAAGCCGCATCGACGTGGTACCAACAATTATTTTCCCGGGCAATCTCGGCCAGTTCGGCGAGCGGATCGATCACGCCGGTTGACGTCGCTCCCGCAACTCCGACGATGCAACACGGTATCAGACCCCGCTCGCGATCTTCGGCAAGTTGGGCGCGCAAGGCGTCAGGCCGCACATGAAAATCCTCGTCGGTGGGAATCTTGCGCAGGTTATTGCGACCGATACCCAAAATGTCCACACTCCGTTCGATGGAAAAATGGCACTGCTCTGAAGCGTAAACTGTAAGGTCACCCGAAACAGATCGCACACCATTGATGGCAGCAGACACGCGCGCCTGGCCCCCGGGAACGCGATCGCGTGCGCATTTCAGCGCAATCAAATTTGCTTCGGTGCCTCCGCTCGCCAGCACACCAAAACTCTGGGCG
>JBKPNP010000475.1:0-6454 GCA_046732775.1 Acidobacteriota bacterium | reverse complement strand
AGCTCGATCCAGGCGTTGACGCGTTTGAGGTGGTCGAACATCTGCGAGCGATCGACGACGAGGTCGCGGATGTTCGGAAACTTCTGCATTGGTTCCAGCTTGATTGGTTGTTCGAGGTTGTCGACTAGTGCGGAACATGATTGACGCGCGCGTCCGTTAATCACCATGGTGCAGATGCCGCAAACCTGCTCGAGACAGTTCATCTGCCAGACGGGAGGCGTGGTGCGCGTGCCTTCCTTCGTCACCGGATTCTTTTGAATCTCCATCAGGCAGGAAATGATGTTGAGATTCGGACGATAGGGCAGCTCAAAGATTTCCCAGTAAGGAGACGAATCAGGATTAGCGCGGCGCCTGATATGAATCTCGACTGACTTCGGCGGCGTGCGGTTAGTTTTTGTTGGCTGTACGTGTGCAGACATAAATCGTCGTCTTGAGTCAGGTTCTAGAATTTAGTCTTTATCATTTTCCAATTGTCATTTGACGTGTGTCATTGGCCATTTAGTGCCGGTCTTCTTTCAAATGCCAATGACACATGTCAAATGACATATGGAAAATGCTTAGTGCTTCTGCTGAGCCGGCGCTTCTGGCCTCGCTGCGGCCGGATCCGGCTTCTTTTCCTGCTTCGATTTGCTGTAGTCGCGTTTGCGTGGCGGTATCAGCGAAATATCAACCGCCTCGTAAGAAATTACCGGACCTTCGCCTGAATACTCCGCAATTGTCGTCTTCAAAAAGTTGTCGTCGTCCCGATTCGGAAAGTCGGGTTTGTAATGCGCCCCGCGCGACTCATTGCGATTCAGCGCCCCGAGCGTAATCACGCGCGCCAGCTCGAGCATGTTGTCCAGATGACGTGCGTGCGGCAGCGCCATGGTCGCCCACAAGTTTGAATCATTGATCGAAATTCGCTTGTAGCGATCCATCAACTCCAGCAGCTTGTTATCGGTGGCTTTCAGCTTATCGTTATAACGAACAACCGTGACGTTGTCCGTCATCCATTTGCCCATTTCCTGATGCAGCACGTACTGGTTTTCGGTCCCGCTTTGCTTAATCAACGCATCGTTGATCTCCTGCTGCTTTTTCAGCTCCTGATCGTAAATGCGCGATCCATCGGCGCCGTTGCGTTCGACATTTTTCGCGTAGTTGAGCGCTGCAGGCGCCGCCACAAAGCCGCCGTAAACACAACTGACCAACGAATTCGCGCCCAAACGATTCGCGCCGTGAATAGAATAGTCACACTCGCCCGCGGCCAAGAGACCGGGAATGTTAGTGCGCTGATCGTAGTCAACCCATAAGCCGCCCATTGAATAATGGACGCCCGGGAAAATGCGCATCGGTACGTGACGCGGATCGTCTCCAACAAACATTTCGTAGATTTCGAGAATCGCGCCGAGCTTGCGATCCAACATTTCAGCTGGAATGTGCGTCAGGTCTAGGTAGACCTGATTCTCACCGCCGACACCTTTGCCTTCGATGCACACCTGGAAAATTTCGCGCGTCGCGATGTCGCGCGGCACGAGGTTCCCGTACGCCGGAAACTTCTCCTCAAGAAAATACCAGCGCTCGTTCTCCGGAATTGAAGAGGGCGCGCGGTTGTCACCCGGTTTTCGGGGCACCCAAACGCGGCCACCTTCGCCGCGCGCAGATTCCGACATTAAACGCAGCTTGTCTTCGCCGGGAATCGAGGTGGGATGGACCTGAATGAATTCGCCGTTCGCATACTTCGCGCCCTGCTGATAACAGGCGGACACGGCGCTGCCGGTACAAACCATCGAGTTGGTCGACTTGCCGTAGATCAAGCCCGGGCCACCCGTTGCCATAATTACGGCGTCGGCGGGAAACGCTTTCAACTCCAGCGTCTGCAGGTTCATCGCGATCAGCCCGCGACAGACCTGATGATCGTCGAGCACCAGCGACATCATTTCCCAGTGCTCAAACTTTCTTACTTTTCCGGCGGCTTCATATCGCCGCACCTGCTCGTCGAGCGCGTAAAGCAACTGCTGTCCAGTGGACGCACCGGCGAAAGCGGTGCGGTGATGTTTGGTGCCGCCAAAACGCCGAAAGTCGAGCAGTCCTTCTTTGGTGCGCGAGAAGGGCACGCCCATGCGATCAAACAGAAAGATGATCGAGGGCGCCATTTCACACATTGCTTTCGCCGGTGGTTGGTTGGTAAGGAAGTCGCCGCCGTAAACCGTGTCGTCGAAATGTTCCCAGGTCGAATCGCCTTCGCCTTTAGTATTAACGGCGCCGTTGATTCCGCCCTGCGCGCAAACCGAGTGTGATCGCTTCACCGGAACTACGGAGAAAAGATCTACCGCGTGACCCGCTTCAGCGATTCGCATGGCTGCGGCCAGACCAGCCAAACCGCCGCCGACGATTGCGATCTTGGTTCCGTTACTCGTCATCTTTAGAGAATTCCTCCCAGCAACCCGCCGGGGCGGATGAATGCGACTGCGGCGTTAATGCCCACGAGCAACAGGACAACGCCGAACCCGATACACGCGTAGCCGGTCAGCCGCTGCGCGCGTTCACCAATCGTGATGCCCCAATCGACCAGAAACAACCAGATGCCGTTCGCCAGGTGCCACACGGTGGCAGTGATGCCGATCATGTAAACGATGAAGATCGGAATCATGCGAAACTCCCGCGCAACGATGTCGAATGCCTGGCCCGGACTGTGCGCGACTGAAATATTGTTCAAACCCGGAATCAATCCAAATCTGAAGTTCATCACGTGAAAAGCAATGAAGAAAAACAGGATCACACCAGTGACGCGCTGGATCAGGTAGAACCAGTTACGCGGGTACGGATAATTCAGATTGTTAGGGCGCGCTTCAATTGTGATCACCAGGCCATAGACGGCGTGATAGATGAGCGGTATAAAGATGCCACCGATTTCAACGAACAGGATGTAGGGAATCGACTGCAGGTCTTTGACGGCATTATTGAAATCTGCGGCGCCGCTCAGCGCCTTCGAGTTTGTGTAGAAATGCTCCAAAAGGAAGATGCCAAGCGGCATGATGCCGGATAGCTGATGAAGTTTGCGCAGGACGAAAGTCCGGCTCAAATTTACGCCCACGAACGCGCTCCTTTGCGGTAGGGGTTTAACGCTGAAGCCGTTTGCCCAGACGCTGGTAAGTTGTATTTGAGATTTTTCGTAGCAACGAAATTATAGTAACAACTTTCTGAAAAGCAAAACGACTACGGCAACGCGATGAACCACCTCGAGCGACAAGTCAAAGTGAGTAAGCTGCTCGGACTTGCGTTCGTTTTGTCAATCAGCCCGCTCCTTGGGATCGGATCCTTGTTGGCCGTCATTTTAGGATCGCGCGCCCTGCGGATGATTGAGGCTTCAAACGAACCACTGAACGGCCGTTTGCTGGCGTGGTGGTGTATTGTCGCGGGAACATTTGGCACTGTGATTGGGTCCCTGGCTGTCGCCGCGGTGGTGCAATCCCAAAGATGATTTCAAAAGACCTTCATTCCACAACGATGACTGATGTTGATGCAGATTCCGTAACTGGCTTGGCTCAATTGATCCGTAGCCGCACAGCGTCGCCGGTTGAAGTTTTGCAAACGCATCTCGCTCGGATTCAAGAAATGAATCCGGCGCTGAACGCTATCGTCACAATAGCTGCGGACGTCATGGATCAGGCCCGCAAGGCCGAGGCGGACGTAATGCGTGGCGCTGCGCTTGGGCCGCTGCATGGCGTGCCACTGACAATCAAAGACACAATCGAGACCGGCGGTCTGCGAACCACGAGCGGCTCGGCACTGCGCGCGGAATTTGTTCCCGAGCGTGACGCGCAGGCGGTGGCGCGCTTGAAAGCTGCCGGCGCAATAATTCTCGGGAAGACAAACGCCGCCGAGATGGCGATGGACTATAACGCCGACAACCCGGTGTTTGGACGCTCAAATAATCCCTATGATCTGGCACTAACTACAGGCGGCTCGAGTGGCGGTGAAGCTGCCGCGATCGCGAGCGGCATGTCTCCCGGCGGAATCGGCAGCGACCTCGCAGGTTCTGTCCGCATCCCGGCGCACTTCTGTGGCATTGCCGGTTTGAAACCAACAGTTGGTCGCGTTCCAGCCGACGGACAATTTCCTCCGAGTGCCGGACCTTATGCACTCGGTTCATCGATTGGCCCAATGGCGCGGAGCGTTGGCGATCTCGAAGCATTGTTCGCGGTGCTTGCCGGCGTGCAGTTGTCGCCAGTAAATGTGCACGCCTTCCGCGCGGCTGTGTATACGAGCGATGGCGTTAGCGAAGTAAGCGACGAAACGCGTGCGGCGGTTAACGCGGCCGCAAGGGCTTTGTCTGACGCCGGGCTGAACGTCGAGGAGCAGACGCCGCCCGGAGTCGAGCGTGGTTACGAGCTGTGGTTGAAGTTGTTCTCACGCGCGTCAGTTGTACAACTTCGCGACGTATACAGTGGCAACGAAGATAAGGGCGGCGATTTCGTCCGCTGGCGGCTCGCAACTGCTGACGAAACCCCAGCCCCGTCTCTCGACGAATACATTCAGTCGTGGATGGAGCGCGACCGTTTGCGCGAGGCGCTCATCAACTGGATGGTTGACGTGCCGTTGCTGATTGCGCCGGTTGGCGCTGTGCCGGCTTACAAACATGGGACACTGAAGGTCAACGTGGGCGGCGTCACGATGGGTGCGTTTCGCGCGTTCAGTTATTGCCAGGCATTCAACGTATTCGATCTGCCGGCGGCGGTCGTACGCGCGGGAACCACCAGCGCAGGTTTACCGGTCGGTGTGCAAATTATCGGGCGGCCGTTTGCGGAAGAAACGGTGTTGGCGGCGGCAAAAATCGTGGAAGCCGCAATGGGCAGGTGGCCCGCGCCTCCCATGTCCGACAAGCTTTAGCTTGCCGTTCCCTTTGTATCGCAAACTGTTAGTTTGCGTCTTTCAAAGCGACAAACTGAAGTTTGTCGGACACGCGGTTAGCTTGTCGTTCCTTTGTAAAGCAAACTGTTGGTTTGCGTCTTTCAGAGCGACAAACTGAAGTTTGTCGGACACGCGGTTAGCTTGTCGTTCCTTTGTAACGCAAACTGTTGGTTTGCGTCTTTCAAAGCGACAAACTGAAGTTTGTCGGACAGCCTTAGCTTGTCGTTCCTTAGTAACGCAAACTGTTAGTTTGCGTATCTCCATATCCCTTACCGCAACCGCAAACTAACAGTTTGCGTTACTCCAGCAATCCGATATAGTTTTGCGCACAGTTCGAATGACCCCGCGATGGCGCGTGCCGAGGAGCAACCCCAATGGATCCAATTCCCACTCTTCTTGCGTTCATGTTTTTTGGTTTTATCGCAATCGTTTTGCTGGTGATTGCCGCCAAGACAATTCGCATCGTTCCGCAGGCAACGGTGATGCTCGTAGAGCGTTTGGGCCGCTTCGATAAAGTTGCGAACAGTGGGCTGAATTTGCTTTGGCCGTTCCTTGATCGGCCGCGCGCGGTTTACTGGACTAACACACGGCCCGGAATTACTTCCATCGATCTGCGTGAACAGTATATCGACCTGCCGCCGCAGCCCGTGATCACAAGAGACAACGTGACGATCCACGTTGACTCAGTCGTGTACTGGCAGATTACCGATCCTATTAAAGCCGTTTACGAGATGAACGATCTGGTGGGTGGCATTGTGCAGTTGACTATCACCGGCATGCGCGCCGTCATGGGTGACATGGATCTGGATCACACGCTGTCGCAGCGCGATCAAATTAACGCGAAACTGCGTCTCATCCTCGATGAAGCAACCGACAAATGGGGCGTGAAAGTGACGCGCGTGGACGTTAAAAATATTAATCCGCCGGAAGACGTCCGCATCACGATGGAAAAACAGATGACCGCTGAGCGTAACCGGCGCGCGCTCGTGTTGCAGGCGGAAGGCGATCGTCAGGCGGCAATCACGCGCGCTGAGGGTGAGAAGCAGGCGGCGGTCACGCGCGCTGAAGGCGAAAAACAGTCGGCAATACTTGCGGCTGAGGGTGCGGCCCAGGCACGAGAGCGAAATGCGACTGCGGAAGCGGAAGCGATTGGGCGCGTGGCGCAGGCGATGCAGGAACACGGCAATCCGGCGCAGTACTTAATTACGACGCGTTACATCGAGAGCCTGCGAGACATGACGCGGACGAACAATTCAAAAGTGATTTTTATGCCGGTGGAGACTTCGGCGATGCTGTCGAGCGTGGGCGCGATCAAGGAAGTGTTGTCGCAAACGGGGCAGGCTAGCGGTGAGAAAGACCCGCCGCCGCCGCCGCCGCGACCGCGCGAGTTGCCGCGGTAATGTCCGACCAACTTCAGTTTGTCGCCGACTGACAGGATCGACAGGCTTCGTATAAAACTTCAACCACCGTTGCCCAATAGACTTTCGGAGTGCGGTGACCTGTCACCGCTTTAGGAGGTCGCGACCTGTCGCGACCATGTGAAGGTAGATTCACGTTAAAGAGC
>JBKPNP010000474.1:0-1233 GCA_046732775.1 Acidobacteriota bacterium | reverse complement strand
GGCATTGAGCACTGTTACCCTAACCCCGGAGTCGAGCGCAAGCGTTACTTTTTTCGCCGGTCACAACCGAGGACGGTTGCGCTCCAATCTCATTTACGTCGCCGTCCGGGTTGTTTGATCTTCGTCGTGTTTGAAACTTACCACAAAATAAATCCAGTAGAACACGCCGGCAGAGATTTGCATCAGCAGCCCGATAACGTAAGCCGCCGAGGTGTAGCCAATCTTGTCGTCGCGTACGAGTGCGTAAAATATCAGTGAGATTGATGAGAGCACGCCGAGGACAAACGCCACCCAGCGATAGCCCCAAAATCGTCGCTCAGGTAACGGTTCAGTCCCCCATTTCGACCACCACACCCACACAAAGTGAGAAAGAGGTATTAGCCAAAGCAGCCACGTGAATAACTGAAACGCCGTGGCGCCGTGATCTCCGCGAATCATGACCCTGGCCCAGTCCTGAGAGTCTTTGCAGTGTCCGACGAGTATAAAGAAGGTATTGAATATGAAGTCGCCCAACGCAGCGACGAACCAGATGCGCCACAAACTACCAAAAACAAAGTCGCTAATTTTCAGGAAAATAAACAGCAAAGAGAAAGCGATGATGATCAGTAAGGCGCCAACTTGCGGCCACCCAATCCATCCGGCCAGGCGCGAGTGATCTTTTACGGGTGCGACTTTTGGGTCGCACTTCGTCCTTTCCGTGTGCTTTTCGTAAACACCTACTGTCACTCCGTTCTGAAAACCACCGTCGTATTCCATCAGGAATGGTTCAATCTTGGCGAAACTTCCCGCGGAGAAAAACGCCATCAGGCTGTGCGTGCCTTCGTGGACAATCGAGTGAAAGGAAATCATCACGGGTATGGCGAGCACCAACCACAGCAGGGCATACCAATCCTGCGACCAGAACTTTCTTAGACGCGTGAAGTATTCCATCTTGAGTTACCTCCGATCTTGTCGCCGAAGAAACTGAAGGCCTCGGCGTTAGACATTGAGACAGCAGAGACAGCTGATGTTTGCGCCGGCGGCTTTGCTCAAAGTTAACTTCTCCCAGGGTAGAAACCCTGGGCTGGAATTAGCGAACTCCTTCGGAGTTAATCCAATACCGTTCCCTTGAGCACGGCGTACGTTCAGGACTCTTGATCCCGCTGCAAGCCTGCGCGCTTATCGGTTCTGAAATTTGAAAGTCAGGCCGAAATAGATCCAGTACCAGATGAGCGCGAGCACCTGGAAAATAAG
>JBKPNP010000473.1:0-1132 GCA_046732775.1 Acidobacteriota bacterium | reverse complement strand
TGCGGGCGACGAATCAAAAATATCCCGGGCTCACGGTCATTCAGTTCGACGCTCATACGGACACGTCTGACGAAGGATGGGGACAAAGGTTTCACCATGGCACTCCCGTTCGTCGGGCCATCGAAGAAGGACTAGTGCAGGGAAACCGGGTATTCCAGATTGGAATTCGCGGAGCCATTGGCAGCGTCGGTTACAACGACTTCGCCAATGATGCTGGAATTCACATTCTGGATATGCACGCGTTTCATGACTCGGCCCTTCGCGCCACGTTTATCGAAACTCTCCGCGGGGTGGCTGGCTCCGATCCGTGTTACCTAACGTTCGATGTCGACGGCGTCGACCCGGCTTTCGCGCCGGGAACCGGTACGCCGGTAGTCGGCGGACTCACGAGCTTTGAAGCCCTCAACATGATGCGCGCGTTCAGAGGCCTTAAGTTTATCGGCGGCGACGTAGTTGAAGTTGCCCCAGCCTATGACAGCTCGGACATCACTTCGCTCCTGGCGGCCACAATCGTTTTCGAAATTGCAGCCCTCATCGCGATCGGCCGCGGAGACTGGTCCGCGTAGCCCAGAATTTCTTCAATTCTGGTAAACCCGTATCGCTGCGGGCACCGAGTTGTATCCAGATCCCTGCCGATCATTTTCGAGCCCACCAGATACTCTTTGTTCAACTTCTCCTGACCCCACAACAGCACCATGTCGAGATTTGGAGTAGCGACACCAGCAAGCTCGGCGATGCCGCGAATCACGGCCAGACAGGGAATGTCTTCGAGTAGAAAACGGTGATTGAAGTCCGGCACGTGCCGGCCATCTTCGGTTTGGATCATCGGATGAGTTCTGCCCTGATAAAACGCGTTCGTCCGCAGCGCCGTCATCAAGTTTGTTTTGTCCTTGATCTGAGGGCCGTAGTGGGCGATGTCCCATTCATACATCGGAATCACTTGCGATAGATCCACCTCGGGATAGTCGGCCATAATCCGCCTGCTGGTGGCGACGACCTCGTTGCTGATGTTGCCGAGCAACTCCGCCGTGTCCTCGTCGACGCCTTGAAAAAATAGCGGCTGGTGATCGAGCGGCTCGCCGTCCCAATCTTTCCAGCGCCCGAACATGATTGGCGGGTGGCTGTAGGCATT
>JBKPNP010000472.1:0-7829 GCA_046732775.1 Acidobacteriota bacterium | reverse complement strand
GTGAATGATGTCGATCTTCATGAGCTTTTACATGTTCTGGTGTGAGAACAACGAGAAGTCCGAAGCAAGCCTGCGAAGCAGGCGCAAGCGTAAAGCCTGGGGCGTAAGCCCCAGTATCTGCGTTTTATGGAATGCAAGCCCATGAAATGGGCGCCAGTTCTCGCCTCTAAGGTGCGCATTTTTGGGTTCTGTTTCTGTCGCCCGCATTCGCGGGCTTGAGACCTGCTTCTGCATTAACCTGGGGCTCACGCCCCAGGCTTTACGCTTGCGCCTGCTCCGCAGGCTACGACGACTTTTCGGCGAAGCTGTTGAACTCCGAACTATTTGTACAACCTGATCGAGTTAACAACCTCGCCTTTAGTTGCCAGTCCTAAGTACTTCAATCATCAGTGCCAGTTTGCGCAGTGTGGTACCGCCACTGCAGGCGTCTCTTAGCGATTCGCGGGTGACTCGTATCGAGTAACGATCTTCAACGGCAACGACGAGGCCCAGTAGAATCAGCGATGAGAAGGGAATGACGCCGTCGATTAATTCATCCTCGCCGCAGCTCCTGACTTGTTCCGCCTGCAAGGGGTCAGGCGCGGCCCTGACAATCAGCTCCTTCAGTTCCGCGATGATATCGGTGCTGGGTTCGACGGTTTTTATGCGGTCGCCCTCCCCATAATTTGAACCAGCGCGGGGCCGTCCGCTTTAACCGGCTGCGGTGACACTGGTTCGACGCCGGGAAAGAATCGTTCGTCTTTGTGCCGGTAAAGGTTGTTGTAAGAACAGCCCGGCATCAGCCGGCCGTCGGGCATAACATAGTGAGTGCAACATTTTTTCAAGCGCGCCACATCAAGGTCCCAGGGGTCCATGAAGTTGTGAATGAAGAGCGCTTTGCTGCGCGCCTCAGTGCGTCGCTCGATATCCGCGGCGGAGAGCGGGTTGCGCGAGTTGAAAGTATCTTTGAGAAACGATTTCAGCGACGCCAGAATTACTTCCGAGTCTTCGCCGACCTTCGTAGCAGACCAGAGGCTGGTAATCGAATCGAGAATCATTTTTTCCAATTGATCGTCTGAGCGGATAATCGCGCGATTCGACATCGCATCGAGATACTGCCGAATGTTCACGAACTCCGGCAGCGGTACATACTTTCCGTCGTTCATTCGAAAGAGGTAGGTGGCGGTATAACAACTCGGATGTGAGCACGGTACTGGATGGAAATATTCTCGCTTGAACCAACCCGTTTGCTCCTCGACCAGTTCATGAATTTCCGGCATCGTCAGCCGGTGACCGGCGGGATTGCCGTGATAACCATCGCCGCCATCGCCCGTGTGCGCCATCGGTTGGATCACGATGCTGGAACATTGTTCGAGCTCCAGACCGAATTCGATTAACGCGCCGAGCTCATCGCTATTGTCACCCTTCGAAACTGTCGGCACGATCACGGTCGGTATGTCGAGCTCCTTGATTACCTCAATGCACTTCATCTTCATGTCTATCAACTCGACGCCGCGCGTTTTGGGATAGACCCCGGCGCGCAGCGTATCGAATTGCAAAGACGCGTACATGCCGCCGGCTTTGAACTGCTCCGCGAAACGGGGATTGTTGGCAATCCGCCGGCCGTGAGTTGAAATCAGCAGACGCTTAATTTTGCCTGCGTGAGGCCCGCGCAATACATAATCACAAAACTCGAAGAACTGCGGGTGCAGCGTAGGCTCGCCGCCGGAAAGCAACATGATGGGGAGTTCGCCTTCGGCCGCGACCAGAAAGTCGACCGACTTCTTGAAATCCTCGAACGACATAGAGTAGCGCTGCTGATTGCGCACGATGCAAACCGGACAAGTGAGATCGCAAACGTCGTTTATCTCGAGAATCGGCGAGCAGGTGTGCTGCAGATGGTCCTCGCACAAACCACAATCGAGCGGACATCCGTGCTCAACTTTGGTGGCGAAGCGATACGGCATGGTGCCCGGTTTTGTGTATGACAGTGACTTGACGTAGTACTCGACGTCGCTCGAAATCTCGACTTCGAAGTGTCCATGCTGAGGACACTTCTTCTGCATCCAGACGCGGTCATCGCGCAACACGATGTGAGCGTCAATTAGCTTTTTGCATTGCGGGCAAATTGAACGGGTGTAAGAAAAGAAAGCAGCGTCGCGATCCTGTTTTACGACCGGAGCTTCGAACAGAGAGTTAAGAGGAATCACGTTTACGCTCCTTTTGTGAGAGCTTCGTCATCGGGTTTGAGAAGCTCGTGAGAAGTTGAGAACCGGAAGCGAGGCGAAAGATGCGTCTGAAACTGCCGACCGCCGAGTGATGCTGGAAGTGGGGAGTCTATTTCATTTGCAGGAATTTTCAAACAAAAAACAGCACTAAGTTGCCGGAGAATTTTTGCTGTCAGCTGCTCGTGCAGCCAGTCCAGGGCGCTAAACTATGCTGCCGGTTACGGCCAAACCTTTGGTAAGATAACGGCGACCGTAATCAACATCCCTTCAGCCCTCCGCTATTAACCCCGTAATTCCGTTCCCAAAGCACTGTAAATCCGATGGTTTCGGGCGAAGGAGTGTACAAATGTTTCCAATTGGCGATGACGATAGTGGCCGGCGCACCACACCGATCGTGACCTACGTGCTAATCGCGCTAAACCTGCTTTTCTTTTTTGTGGAGTTGAGCGGAGGCGAGGCGTTCATTCAGCAGTGGTCAGTGGTGCCGAAGCGTTTGCTTGCAAATCCGGGAGCTGACTTCCCCACCATATTCACTTCAATGTTCATGCATGCCGGTTGGTTACATCTCGGCGGCAACATGCTGTACCTGTGGATTTTCGGTGACAACGTCGAAGACAACTTCGGCCATTTGAAGTTCCTGATCTTCTATTTGATTTGTGGTGTAGCGGCGACGCTGGCGCAACTTGCCTTTAGCGCCGGCTCGAATGTGCCCAACCTCGGAGCTTCAGGCGCGATCGCAGGCGTGCTCGGAAGTTACCTTGTGCTTTTCCCTCGCGGACAGGTGAAGGTCCTGATGGGTCGGGGTGTGATACCGATGCCGGCCCTCGTTGTTATTGGCCTCTGGATCGTGTTGCAGCTCGTGAGCGGAATTGGTTCGATCAGTAGCAGCGCGCAAAGCGGCGGCGTCGCCTACATGGCACACATCGGCGGCTTTGTAGCCGGACTGGTGTTGACGTTCCTTCTACGTGCGACCGGAACGAGACCTGAAACTGTTTGAACTCGAAAACGATGTGCGGCGTTCGCTTGAACACGAACGCCGCATTCAAACCTTGGCGGGTTCGGGCTTCTCGAATGCCGCGAAAGCGCTGGCGTGCGAATACGACAATCCGCGCCCTTTCACTTTCCTGTCGACCTGTAATAAAGTCAGAGTCACCAAAAACCGCGAAAAACATTATGAAAACTTCTCTGACTGCGGAGTCCATGAGCGACGTTTCCACGCGGCTCTCTCAAGCAAACACTGCCTTCTCGGAAAAATATCCGGGTGAAACGGGCAAGCGGCAGCCGGTGCATACCGTTTATGGCGGCGCGCATTTGTTCAAGAGTGACTCAGCGGCGCGTTTGGGCGCGCTCGCACGACGATCGCTGGATCAGTTTGCGCCCGACTTTCTTATGTTTGCGAAGGCCATTGATCTTCCTGGCGCGGAACATTTGCCCGATTCGCCCGAACAGGACAACGGCCTGATCGCACAACTGGCCGATAATCGCGAACAGGTGCGTCAGGTAAACAAGCCGGCATGGCTGGCCCACGCGATCTACAACCGCGTCAACGAAAAACTGCGTCGCGAACCGGTGGAAGATTTTCGCATCGACTTTGAAGACGGCTACGGCAACCGCCCTGACGCGGAAGAAGACGGACACGCTGCGTCCGCGGCTCGCGAAGTGGCGGAGGGAATGCGCAACGAAACCTTGCCGCCGTTTATCGGGATTCGCATAAAACCATTCACCGAAGAGTTGCGCGCGCGCAGCATGCGTACCCTTGATATTTTTGTTTCGACGCTGTTTGAAGAGTCGGGCGGTCGGTTGCCGCAAAACTTTGTCGTGACCCAGCCAAAGATCACGATCCCGGAGCAGGTCAGTGCGCTCGCCGATCTATTCGAGTTACTGGAAAGCAAAACCGGTGTCGCGGCTGGATCGCTGAAACTGGAAATGATGATCGAGACGACGCAGTCGATCATCAACGCGACAGGCGAGATTAACCTGCCGCTACTTTTAGCAGCGGCACGCGGACGTTGCGTCGCAGCGCACTTTGGCACCTACGACTACACGGCCAGCTGCAGTATCACGGCGGCACATCAGCACATGATGCATCCCGCCTGCGACTTCGCGAAAAACATGATGCAGGTTTCTTTCGCGGGCAGCGGCGTGTGGCTTTCGGATGGCGCCACCAACATTATGCCGGTTGCGCCGCACCGCTTCAGCGAAGGGGGAACCCCCTTAACACCGGAACAGATCGCTGAAAACCGTAACGTAGTTCATCGCGCCTGGAAGCTTCATTACGATCACGTGCAGCATTCCCTCGAAACGGCTTTTTACCAGGGTTGGGATTTGCACCCGGCGCAATTGCCAACGCGCTACGCGGCCGTCTATGCCTTCTTCCTCGAGAGTCTCGACGCTGCCTCGGAACGATTGAAGAATTTCGTGGACAAGGCAGCGAAGGCGACCCTCGTCGGGGACGTGTTTGACGATGCGGCTACAGGCCAGGGCTTGCTCAACTATTTCCTGCGTGCAATCAATTGCGGCGCGTTGACCGAAGAAGAAGCGGTGGAACGGTCGGGATTGACGTTGGCTGAGCTGCAATCGGGTTCGTTTGTAAAGATTTTGAATAATCGACAGAGCTTGTAGATCTTGTAACGCAAACTGTTAGTTTGCGAAGTGAGTCGTAACGCAAACTGTTAGTTTGCGAATGATTGGTAACGCGAACTGTTAGTTTGCGAATGATTGGTAACGCGAACTGTTAGTTTGCGAATCAGGAATAAGAGAAGACGCAAACTAACAGTTTGCGTGACTAGAGCCGGCAGGTTGCGTTAGATACTTCGTGGAGGATCCAAATGAGAGTTGTGGTCAGTGTTTTTGTCTTGTCAGCTTTTCTGTTGTCGATTTCCGGAATGCAAAGACGACCAGCAAAGACCGCCGGTGATCCCGAGCTGGCGAAAAAGATCAGCCGCTTCGCACCGACAGTGTTAACGGCAAACACCGCGCGTCTTTCAGCCGGCGACCGCAAGGCGTTAACGAAAATTATTGCCGCGGCGAGGTTGCTTGATCCCTTGTTCCTGCGGCAGGTTTGGAGCGGCAATGCGGCGCTTGAACAGAAGCTGATGGCCGACGGCACGGCAGTCGGTAAACAACGTCTTCATTACTTCCTGATCAACGATGGGCCCTGGTCACGACTCGACAATAACGAACCTTTCATCGCCGGTGTGCCGAACGAGAAACCGCCACACGCCGGTTTTTATCCCGACGATATTACAAAAGACGAATTCAATTCCTGGTTGGCAGGTTTGTCCGGTTCAGATAAGGAAAACGCCACCGGCTACTTCTACGTCATTCGCCGTGACGCAAGCGGCAAGTTGACGAGTGTGCCTTACAGCGAGGCGTATCGTGAGTTTCTCGAACCGGCCGCGAAGCTATTGCGCGAAGCCGCAACGCTAACGACCAATGCCAGCCTGAAGGATTTCCTGAGCAAGCGCGCTGACGCGTTTGCCTCAAACGATTACTACGCGAGTGACGTTGCCTGGATGGATCTCAAGTCGCCGATCGATGTGACCATCGGTCCTTACGAAACTTACGAAGACGAGCTGTTCGGTTATAAAGCCGCGTTCGAAGCTTACGTCACGCTTACTGACGCCGCCGAGAGCGCGAAGCTGGAAAAGTTTAGCCAGCACCTGCAGGAGCTGGAAAACAATCTGCCGATGGATGCGAAGTACCGCAATCCGAAGCTGGGCGCGTCGTCGCCGATGCGCGTAGTCAACGAGGTGTTTGCCTCGGGCGAGGGCAACAACGGCGTGCAGACGGCCGCCTTTAATCTT
Source organism: Acidobacteriota bacterium (assembly GCA_046732775.1). Classification (GTDB taxonomy): domain Bacteria; phylum Acidobacteriota; class Blastocatellia; order Pyrinomonadales; family Pyrinomonadaceae; genus PSRF01. The sequence continues at coordinate 1,816 of JBKPNP010000472.1, read as the reverse complement.
CCCAACGACGAACGCGTGGTAAAGGAAAAGGGCTCCGCGCGAATCATGTTGAAGAACGTGCAGGACGCGAAATTCAACAAAGTGCTGTTGCCGATCACGCGCGTGGTGCTCAGTGCGAATCAACAGCGCGCCGTGGCGTTTGATTCGTTCTTCACACACATACTGATGCACGAGCTAATGCACGGCCTCGGACCACACAACATTACTGTCAACGGCCAGGCAACCACCGTCAGGTTGCAGCTCAAGGAACTTTATTCGTCGATCGAAGAAGCGAAGGCTGACGTTACCGGCCTTTGGGCGTTGCAGTATCTGATCGATAAGGGCGTCATCGATAAGCAGATGCAGCGGACGCTTTACACCACTTATCTGGCCAGCATGTTTCGTTCGGTGCGATTTGGACTGACCGAGTCGCACGCGCGCGGGGTGGCGATGCAGTTCAACTACTTCACAGACGAAGGCGCAATTAAGTTTGACGAGCGCACCAAGAAGTTCAGCATTGACGACTCGAAGATCAGAGAGGCAGTGCGCAAACTGACTCACGACTTGCTGACACTGGAAGCGGAAGGTTCCTACGATCAAGCGAAAGCAATGTTGGACAAATATTCGGTGATTCGTCCGCCCATGAAGGGCGCCTTGGATAGTCTTACGAGTGTGCCCGTGGATATCGAACCGATCTTTCCAATGGCGAAGTGAGTCGGACAGGCATTCCTGCGCGCGGCGAACTGGTTGACGGCTGTGATTCTGTAAGCGTACAGTAAACCTGTACAGGAACGAGTTATGGCACATCGAACCAGTTATACGGAAGCGCGCGCTAACTTCGCCACCCTCTGTAATCGCGCTATCGAAAATCGGGAAGTCATCATGATCAACCGGCGCGGCGCGGAAGACGTTGCACTAGTTGCAGCCGATGAGCTTTCCAGCCTCCTTGAAACCGCACACCTTCTGAGATCACCCCGAAATGCTCGACGCCTGCTTGCTGCCCTGGAACGTGCCAAGGCGCGAAAAGGTCGTCCCGAACCGCTGACTAAGCTGCGTCGGGAGCTGGGGCTTGAATCGATCAAAAAATAAAAGCACGGCGACTGCCGAGCGCGACGCCGTATTTCAAGCCGAATTTCGGGAAGATCTGCGCTACTGGCTTAGCGTTGACCGCAAGATCGCCTCGAGAGCGTTGACGCTGGTGGAAGCGATCTTGCGAGACCCGTTCACGGGTATCGGAAAGCCTGAGCCGCTCAAGTATTTGATGGCGGGCGCCTGGTCGAGACGGCTGACAGAGGAGCACCGCATCGTTTACCTGGTTTCCAAAGATCGGATCGATTTTCTGCAAGCGAGATATCACTACTGAAGACTCAGTCGTAGGACAGCCATTCCGGCCCTGTCCCTCGTGCCTGCGGCTAATGCTGGGTTAAGGATAGAAAAAGAAAAGAGGACAGACAGGAAGGTCTGTCCTACTACGCTCTGCGAATGAATTTCGCTGCTACCCAGCCGGCCAATACCAAAACCGCGAGCACGATCCAATTGTAGCGATCCCCGTAAGAGACGCCGGGGAAGTGGTTGCTGATCATGAGGAAGACCAGCGGCACGGCCATAAAGGTATTTTGTTTCGAACGCAGTTTTGCCTGACCGCTCAATTTGTCATCCGGTTTCTGTCCCGCATTGATTGCCGCGATCATTTTCTTTTGCGCCGGCAGAATTCGCATCCATACATTCGCCGCCATGATCGTTCCGAACAAGGCGCCGACATGAATGTAAGCAGCGCGGCCGCTGAACGTTCGCGACAAACCATAAGCCACGCCCACCACCAGCAGGTACGCGATGA
>JBKPNP010000471.1:0-1539 GCA_046732775.1 Acidobacteriota bacterium | reverse complement strand
CGACCATTCGCGACGACCTCAATGGCGAGCGCATCCGCGTGCGCGTGCCCGCAGTTGTCGGCGCCATGACGTCCACAGTCGAAGAGCAAATAGTTTGCGCGATCATGCCAACCGTCGCGCATCACGTAATAGCCGCCATCCGGAAAGTCCTTCGATTGAAAGGCAGGTTCTTCCGTTCTTAATTCGTCGAAGACTTCCGCCGCTTGCGGACCGAGTAGCCAGAGTGTCTCTGGTCTGAACTTGCCGGCGACAAATTTGTAATCACCACGACCAAACAAGACGGCGCCGGTCGCGAGCGCTGCACCAAAATCATTTGCCGGTGCGCGATCGAGTGGGAGCAATCGTCCACCGTCTTCATCGCCAAACAGCGGCATTGTGCCGTCGGGCCGGGTGAGATACATCACGTGGTCGAGCAGTGCGGTCAGTTTTTCTTCAACGAACGCACTCAAACGCGTTTGGTTCGCGCGGGACAGAATCAGTAGGTGCACATAGAAATCCGCAGTGTAGCGATGGTAATAACTCGATTGCTCGAAATACACACCGTCTCTCCGCACCTGTCGTCGCAATTGTTCGACAAGAATTTTTTGACCTTGATCGCGCCAGCGCGCAGCCTCCTTGAACTCCGGCAAGAGGGTTCCCAAATAAAACAATCCGAGCGCCTCTCCTGTGAGGTGAGTGTTGGGACTGAAGTAAGTTGAAAGATACGTTTCGAGATGCCTGGCGTTGAGATACAAAAACTTGAGTGCTCGGGTGAAGGTCAGGGCATCGAGCGATTCCGACGTCTTAAAAAAGTGAAATGCCCACAGCCATGAGATGGAGCGGAAAGCGATTTCCAAACTACTCGCCCAATTGATGCCAAGCTTCGGCGGATTTTGATCCATCCAGGAATTGAGTTGCGCAACAAAGGCCTGCGCATATTTTTCGTCATTGGTTAGCCAGTAAGCCTGGCCGAGCTTTATGAAGTGCTGATGCCGGTTCAATTCCCACGTGATTTTCTTGTCGCCGGCGATGTCCGGATCGAGATAGTCAACTTCACTCCAGTGAATCATTGGCGCTGACTTACCGGAGAGCGGTTCAAGCTGCCAGTTAATCGGGTTTCCAAACTCGATCTGCTTCAACCCCAAAAGATCGAAACGACCGGCGACAATGTGTTCGGCCTCAGCAACGATCTCAGCTTCAGCGCGCGGCCAGCGATTCCGCAGTTCGGCTAGTACCTCATCGCCTTTATTAAAACTCGCGAAGAAAGCTGGAGTGGAACGAGTGCGAAAGTGGCGGAGAAAATTCTGCGCTTTGGACTCAGACTTACTACCGAGCAAACCAGCCAATTTCCTGTCAGACGGTAGTTTTGTTAACGAGGACCAACCCCTGCGTTCCGACCAAATCGAGAGAAACTGGGCGGTGCGCCCGCGAAGTTCGGCAAGGCTCATCGAACTCAATTTGCGGAGCTTCGCAGTTAAAACGTCCGAACTTGAAGCGGCGTTGGATTTCTTCGTGGCCAAATTTCGATATGCAGTCGTCCAGGACTCGCGCACTTTCTCC
>JBKPNP010000470.1:0-4529 GCA_046732775.1 Acidobacteriota bacterium | reverse complement strand
ACGGCGAGTCGAGCAAGACGTTGACTATTCCGATCGCTGACGACGGGGTCACCGAGGCGCCGGAGACTGTACGATTAACTCTGAGCGGGCCGGCTGATCTGGAGGCATTGGGCAGCCCAATTGCGGCAACGCTGACGATACAGGATAGCAGCACTGTGCTGGCCTTGACGGCGAACACTGTTGATGTGAGCGAAGGGAACAGCGGGACTGCGAACGCTCAGTTGACCGTTACTCTATCAGCCGCAACCGGCCGGACGGTCACCGTGAATTTCAATACCCTCGGAGGGACAGCGACGAGTGGCGTTGACTTCACTGCCACTTCCGGCAGTCTGACTTTCGCGCCTGGCGTGACCACCCAATCCATCAACGTTTCTATAAACGGAGACACTCTAAACGAGGCCAATGAGACCTTCCTGGTAATTCTGTCGAATCCAACGAATGCCGTCGTCGGGTTCTCCGGCACCGTTCGAATTATCAATGACGATCCGCTGCCGTCGCTCTCGATAAGTGACGTCAGCCTTACCGAGGGGAACAGCGGCACTTCAAACGCCGTATTCAACCTGACCCTGTCAGCGGCGAGTGGCAGAACACTGTCGGTGGGTTATGCAACGGCGAATGGCACGGCTACGTCGCCCGGTGACTACACGGCTACGTCCGGAAGAGTAACCTTCAATCCTGGGGAGGTCATGAAAGGCATATCCGTGCCGGTGGTTGGAGACACCACCGATGAACCTAACGAGACCTTCGCAGTCAACCTGTCAGTCCCCAGTAATGCGGCGATTGACGACGGCGCGGCTGTGGGCACTATTTTGAATGATGATAGCGCCGGTGGAACTGTGAGCTTCACGCAAGCGAATTACACCGTCGGTGAAAGCGACCACCTGGTGAACATCACGGTTAGTCGCACTAACAATGCTTCGGCGGCAACGGTCGATTACGCTACCGCAAACGATAGTTCGACCACGCCTTGTGCAACGGTCAGCGGCATCGCTTCTTCACGATGCGATTTCACGACTGCACTGGGAACGCTGCGCTTCGCGCCCGGCGAGAGTTCGAAAACTTTCGTGGTCTTGATTTCTCAGGACAACTTCGTGGAAGGAACCGAGTCGTTAGGGCTGACACTGGCAAACGCGACTGGTGCTTCACTCGGCGCGCCTGCAACTGCGACATTGACGATCACCGACGACGCGACCGAGCCGCCGGCAAACCCGATCGATAGCGTTGATGTTTTCGTCCGTCAGCACTATCACGACTTTCTTAATCGTGAACCTGATGCGGGTGGTCTGGCCTTCTGGATTAATCAAATCACGGAATGTCAGCAACCGGGGGCGACTTGTGATGCGGAAGTGCGGCGGATAAATGTTTCCGCAGCGTTCTTCCTCTCGATCGAGTTTCAGCAGACTGGTTATCTGGTTGAACGGCTCTACAAGTCGGCTTATGGTAATGCGCTGGGTACGTCAAACTTTGGACCGACCCACCAGCTGCAGGTACCCATTATCAGATTCAACGAGTTTTTGCCGGACACGCAACAGATAGGGAATGGGGTGGTGATTGGCGCGCCGGGTGCTGATCAACTGCTGGAGGCAAACAAGGTAGCGTTCACCCAGGACTTTGTTACTCGTTCGCGTTTCACCAGTGCCTATGCGACGTCGCTGACGCCGGCGCAGTTTGTCGACGCTTTATTCACCAACGCAGAGGTCACTCCCTCGCCGGAGGATCGCACCGCAGCGATTAATGAATTTGGCGGAGCTGGGAACACGTCTGACACGGCGGCGCGCGCGCGGGCGTTGCGGCGCGTTGCGGAAAACCCGATCCTGGAGCAACAGGAGAAGAACCGCGCGTTTGTATTGATGCAGTATTTCGGCTATCTCCGTCGCAATCCAAACGATCCGCAAGATTCAGATTACAGCGGTTACGACTTCTGGCTAACGAAGCTGAACGAGTTCAACGGCAACTTTGTGAACGCTGAGATGGTGAACGCTTTTATAATCTCGGCTGAGTATCGCCATCGCTTTGGGCAATAAGACCAGGCGGATTTACGGATTCGCGCGCCGGCTTTTCATGCCGATGCCGTTACCGGCTCGCGCGCAACGGCAAACGTAAATCGCAAAATAATAGTTTTCGTTACAACCTAAGCACCGGTTTTCGTGCATCCAAGCGGGCCACAAGCGGGGAACAGATTGTTTGAGTGACCAATAGGCGAGCACCGCTGACATCGGCGTCCGCCATTGGTTGTTGAAGGTCTCACTCTATTCGACAAGATTTAGGCAGGTTGTTCCGTTGATGACGAGACAGTCTAAAGAGCCAAATCGATATCGCTTCGGACCCTTTACTCTCGACGGCGTTGAGCGAGTTCTTTTGCGGGACGAGCGGCTCGTGCCACTGCCGGCCAAGACTTTGAGCACGCTTTTAGTGCTGGTGCGAAATAGCAAACATGTGGTCGAGAAGGACGTTCTTCTAAGTGAAGTATGGCCGGACGAATTCGTCGAAGAAGGCAACCTGGCTCAACACGTTTCCGTGTTGCGGAAGGCTCTCGGTGAGACGCAGAGTCATAAATATATCGAAACCATTCCGCGGCGCGGTTACCGGTTCCTTGAAACGGTAAACGAATCCAGCATTGAATTACGCGAGTCGCCGGCGGGGCTCACTAAACGGCACACCGAAAACTCCGCCGCCTACGAAGCATATTTGAAGGGACGTTATTACTGGGGCAAGTACACAACCCTGGGACTTGAAGAGGCTATAACCTGGTTTCGAAAGTCGATGAATCTGGATCCCGGGTTTTCGCTAGCTTACGCAGCAATAATCGACTGCTATTTACGACTCGCAACTAATTACCTGCCCCCGGCGGATAATCCTCCAAAAACAGCAGCAAAACTGGCGGCGCTCGAATTTGAAGACGGGCTTGGTGAAGCCCGGGCCACCCTTGAGTTGCGCCGGAAGTGGGACACGAAGTCGGCCGATCGTGAGTGTCAGCGCGCCTGGGAGCTCAAAACCAATTACCCATCCGCACACCAATGGTACGCAGCTTATGAGTTTGCGCGTGAGCTCTATGAACGTGCGGAAATTCACCCGCGACGCGAGGCGGATGTTGCGAACGAAACGTCGTTTGATACTAACGTTTTGGAGAACATCCAGTCTTCACGTCCGACTCCCACGGAAGAGCTGCAGATTTTCTGTGTCGTTGCTCGAGAGCAGATTGAGTCGGGGAATTACGAGGCAGCTTGCGATGTGCTACAGCGCTGGTGGACGCTCGGTGAGTGGCCGGAGCTTGATAGTTTGAGTCCACACTCATCGGCGGACCTACTATTCACAGTTGGGACTCTTGCCGGCAACGTCGTGAGCACCAGACAAGTGCCGCGGGGACAGAAACACGCGGAGGCATTGCTCAGCGGTTCCATAGCCCTGTTCGAACAGGTCAACGCAAAGAAGCGAGCTGCTGAAGGTCGAGTCGAGCTCAGCCTCTGTTATCAGCGTGAAGGATTGTTTGAACTCTCACGCACCGCTTTACTGGCTGCGCTGGGCGAATTATCGGACAAGGATATGGACCTTCGCAGTCTTGCGCTTATCCGCATGGGAGGTCTCGAACATAAAGCGGGCCATCTGCGAGAAGCGGTGAGACGGCTTACTGAAGCCGCCGAGATTGTGGAATCGGCCGGACCATGGGCCAGCGGACGGTATCTACAGGAATTAGCCTCGACCCTCAAGGACCTGGCAAATGCTGAAAACCGCAGCGAGTATTTTGACCAGGCGCTGGAACACTTCACGGCTGCCCTTCATGAATTCGAGGCGGTCGGCCACCACCGGCTGTCAGCCATCCTTGAAAACAATTTCGGCTATCTGCTTTTGGATCAGGGCCGAATCGATGAGGCTCGACCTCATCTCGAGCGTTCGCGAAGGCTGTTTGCTGGATTCGGTGACAAGGTCCGTTGCGCCCAGGTGGACGAGACCATGGCTCAACTTCACCTGGCGGCCGGAGAAATCGAACTTGCGGAGCGGGTTATAGTTCGGTCTATCGAGACGTTAGATCAGGGCGGGGAAGACCCAACACTTGCGGAATCTCTCAGAACGCAGGGCGTGGTGCTCTGCAGGATGGGGCGTTACCGCGAGGCCCAACGAGTCCTGGAACGCGCCCAACAAGTGGCCGAGCACTGCGACGATACTGACGGGGCGGAACGCGCCCGGGTCATCAAATTGGAAGTCATAGATCAACTGAGCCTCGAATTGAAGCGTTCTGAACAGCGACTGCTGGCGTTTGAAATGGATGCCACCGAGCGCAGAGTGGTGAAAGATCTCGCTCTGGAAATGAACGAGACGATGGCTGAATCCAAACTACTACTGGATCGAATTCTGGATGGTAATGGAACTGGATCCCACCCTGCGGGAGATCGCAAACCGGGAATTGCTGCGAGCCAGGAAGAACTCATGGCAACTTTGGAAAGCCTCAAGAAAGCTATTGCACGCGAGCTTGAACTCACCCGGCAGCTCATGAAGCATTCAAAACAGGAGATAGTGGAGACCAGCGACGG
>JBKPNP010000469.1:0-7458 GCA_046732775.1 Acidobacteriota bacterium | reverse complement strand
CGTAATTTGCGTCTAACAGAAACGCGGCAAACTCTTCACCACCGAAGCGCGAAGCGACGTCTCCCGCGCGTAAGGCCTCCTTAATGATCCGGCCACACTCTTCGAGCGTGCGGCTACCTACCAAATGCCCATAGGTGTCATTCACTTCTTTGAAGTAATCCAAATCCATCATTAAGACGCAGAAGGGCCGTGCCTCGGCTTCCGCTCTGGCGGCCTCACGTCGGAGTTCGGAGAAAAAGGACTTGCTGGTTAACAACCCGGTCAGTTCATCGTGAGCTATCAGCCGGTGAATCTGTTGTTGGAATTCACGATCTATCTCGTCTAGCAAATCAAAGCGGAACAGATGGTCACCGATAACGATCTTATCGCCGTCGTTTAGTACTGCCTCAGTGACGCGTTCACCATTAACTAAAGTTCCGTTAGTGGATTTCAAGTCAACTATCCGGCAAATTGTTTCTTTGGTGGTGGTGTCGACCTGACTCGAAATCCGCGCATGCAGCCGAGAGGCCCGGGAATCATTCAAGCGTACATCCGCTTCGATAGCTCGCCCGATAACCACTTCGTCTCGCTCCAGCGGTATCGGCACAGCCATCAACTCCCCGCGCAACGAAACGAGCGCAGGCCGTCGTTCTCGCTGAGAAGAATTAGCTTTCTTACTAGCTGTCTGCAGCTGAGTACGCTGCGAACTGTCTTCGTCGATGTCTTCGAACACCATTCGGCCCTGGGCTTCAGATCGTCGCGATCTGCATAAGAAAACTCACACGCGATGTGAGCTAGTCTGGTGCTGTCATCTTATCTTGCACCCATCGCTGTCGCAATCTATTACGTCCTCGACATTTGCAGGCTTCATGGACTACTCAGACCGCAGTCCGTTAGCGCTTATGGTTCTGGTGCTATAAAATCGGCTGCAGAAGAATCCGGGTATATAGTGATTGTTCGAAAGGATTTACGGTTGAAAGAAGAAGCAAAAACCAAGTGTCCGACCGAGGGAGCACTTACTGTTGAGCGCGTGGCCATCGCAAACCTGCCGACCGAGTGGGGTGATTTCAAGATAGCAGGCTATCGTTCGTTGATTAGTGACGAGGAATTCGTCGCCTTGTTCAAAGGCGAGATGCGGCGCGATCTTCCGACTCTGGTGCGCATCCATTCACAATGTTTGACGGGAGACGTCTTTGCGTCGACTAAGTGCGATTGTGGGGAACAGCTGCACGAAACGATGCGCATGATTGAAGAGGAAGGGCGAGGCGCGATTGTCTATCAACAACAGGAAGGTCGCGGCATTGGCATCCTCAACAAGATCCGCGCCTACTCGCTGCAAGACAAAGGCGCAGACACTGTGGAAGCAAATGAACAGCTGGGGCTGGCAGTAGATCTGCGGGACTATAAACAATGCGCGGAGGTGCTGTTCGATCTCGGACTTTGCCAGGTGCGCGTGGCTTCGAATAATCCTTTAAAGCTTCAGGCGCTCGAGGAGGCCGGCTTGCGAATCGTTGAACGAATTTCAATCGAAGTCGAGTCAACGGAAAAGGCCGCGCGTTATCTCCGAACCAAGAAAGAAAAGCTGGGACACTTGCTCGATCTATCCCAACCCTCTTTGAAGTCGACTTAAACGAAAAGGCCGCGAGCTCGGTTAAGCGCGCGGCCTTCACTCGTCTAACCCGCTCTCTTACTGTTTACTTCTCAAGTCTTTGATGGTTGCCTTGATGCGTTCCGCGTCAGCGGCTTTGGGATCGAGCTTCAAATACTTTTCCAACTCATCAGCCGCCTTCGGATTTTTCGATCCCAGATATAGGCCGCCAAGATATTTATGCGCCAGTGCCAAACTGTCGCCGCCATTGGCGATCGCGGCCTCTAGTTCGGTCTGGGCCTCTGCGTAATTACGAGTGCTCACCAGCGTCATCCCTAAGTAATAATGAGCAGCAGGATCTGTATTGGTCAGTTTCACCGCCTGACGCAAATGCTTTTCAGCGTCGGCATATTTCTTTTGATTGTAGAGAGCGATGCCTAAGTTCAAATGGCCGTGCGGATCGTCAGGTGAGAGTTTCAGCAACGCCTCCATCGTTTCGGCAAGCTTCTCCATGTCTCCCGACTTGCGATACTGAACGCCGAGGTCGCGTAACGCGATTTGGAAGTTGGGATAGGCTGTTACGGCGCTGTTTAGCAACTCAATAGCTTTTTTGGTATTGCCTGCCTGGGCCGCTTCCATGCCTTTCTTGTAACTGTCCAACGCCGGCTTTGGCACACCAGCAAACAGCTTTTCCATATTTGCCGCCGCGCCTTTGGGCTGCAGGTGGATGTCGAGCATCATCGTTTGGCCTTGCACGCCGATGCCCACGCCGCCGGTGGTGCCGTAGATAACAACTGACTGCCTGACGGGTTCATACTCCGCTCCGGCATCAACGATCAGAGAATACTCAGCCGCCGGCAAGGAGTTAAAACTAAAACCGCCATCTCCGTCGGTGGATGCGCGCTTAGTGCCGTTCACATTTCCGTCGAGCTTCACCATGATTCCTTCAGGGGCCCGACGGCCGCTTGGTAAGTACACCGTTCCCTGAATGCGATGAATGCCGCCCGCCGATTCCGGCAGCCCGCGAGTGCTGCCGACGCCCCCCTGCGCGTGGGAAATGGAGGCGACGGCTAACACTAGAGAGAGAGCTAACATACTGCACAGAAACCTGGGGCGCGTTAGTACGTTTGCTTTGAACCAAAACATCGATAGCAATCCTTTCTGGCTAATAAAGAGTGTTGGTTAGTTTGAATCCGTGGCCGGCCTACCTGGCGGCCCGCAACTCTTTAATTTTCTTTTGCAGAACTTCTGCGTCGGGCGCTTTGGGGAAATGTTTAAGGTAATTCTCGAGTTCGACGGCGGCCAACTGATCCTGATGACGTTCAAGGTAAACGCCGGCGAGATATCGATGCGAGAGAAAGACGTCGTTCGATTTGGACGCGATGGCGAGTTTTAGTTCTGTCTCTGAATCGTCAAGCTTTCGTTGCATCGCCAGGGCGATACCCAGATACATATGCGCGGTGGCAATACTGCTGTTCTTAGTCACGGCCGCGCGCAACTGTTCCTCCGCTTCAGAGAATTTCCGTTCATTCAATAAGGCGATGCCGTAATTCAACCGGGGATGAAAATCTTCCGGCGCGAGCTTCACCGCAGTTTTGAGGGCGTCTGCTGCCTTTTCAATTTCACCACGTCGGAGGTACTGGACGCCCAGTTCGTTCAGCGCCAGCGGAAATTGACTATAAATTGCCAGCGCGCTTTTTAGTTGTTCAATCGCCCTGACACTATCGCCGGCCTGTGCAAACGCCAGCCCTTTGTAATAAAGGTCACGAGCCGCCTGCGGAACCGCAGCCAGCGCCGCATTAATCACGCCCGTCTTGGCAGATTCGCCGGGCTTCAGGCGTAGGGCAATATCAACTGTGTAGATTCGCGAAATGGGGGGCAGGGTGATGCCACGCCGTGGGTTCGAGCCGTCAGTATCGATATAGACGCTTTCTTTAGCGGTTTCGTAAGCGTCGCCGGCTTCAACAGTCACCACATAATTTCCAGCCTCCAGACCTTTGAAGATGAAGGAGCCATTTGGGTCAGAAAACACGGTGAGTTCACCGGCGTTAAAGCTGGAAAGCTTTACCCGCAGGCGGGAGTCAGTACGGCGTCCCGAAGGGAAATAAATGCGACCTTGAATGGTGTGGCGACCGCCAGTGCCGGTCATGTCGACGCCGCCCCCACTCTGTCCACTCGCAGGAAAAGAAATCAACAGCAAGGAAAAAAGGAAGAGAACGCTGCCTACGGCGCGCGCGCGAATTTTGAGAGAGTAATGCATTGGAGACTCCTGAAAAACTTCTGTTAGGAGGTCAACTCCGTGATTCAAAGTGTGGGGATTTCTGCATATAGACTACCACAAAAAGAAAAAGGGAGAAGCGCCGATAAGCGCCTCTCCCTGTCAAAGACTTTCCGAATCCCGTTAGGGAATCAGAGGTCGAATTTAGAACTGGAACTTCACGCCCAAGCGCAGTGACGACGGGAACTGGAAGATCGTTCCGGCGCCAAAGAACGGGTTCGGGAAGCGATTCGCCGGAATGTTTGCCACACCCGGGATGCCGCTGTTGATGGACAACGTTTCGTCCAGACGAATTGCGCGCTGGCTATTGAAAACGTTGAACCAGTCAGCCTGGAATCGCAGTTCTTTCTTCTCACCGAACTTAATCGGATAGTAAGCATTCATGTCCAGATTGTAGGTCGCCGGCGTACGGTTTGAACCGATGCTGTCGACCACATTCGGGAAGCCCGGCTGCGAGGCGCTAACCGATGGCACGATAGCCGTACCGCGATTAACGTCGAAGCCTTCGTTGTTGCCGTATACGGGATGCGGAATCAACGCGTTGAAGGGGATACCTGACTGCGCGCGGAACGAAGCGCCGATCAGAAGTTTCCACGGCGTGCGATAGCTGCCGTCAAACTTGAACTGATGCGGACGATCGTTAGGCAAGCGGCCGTAGGTACCGTTCAGCAGGCTGACGAGATCGAACAACGAAGTGATGTTCGGATCTGATTGGCCGTTGTCGTTACGGAACAAGCCTTCGTAGTTACCAATCAGGCTCGAGTGTACGTAGGAAGCGATGAACTGATAGTTGTTCGTGAAACGCTTCGTAGCGGTAAGCTCGATGGCGCGGTAGTAACGACGGGCTGGGCCGAAGCACTGTGCTGATGGCGAACCACCAGTGCCGGTGCAGGCCTTGTCTTCGGTGGTTTCACCGTTGCCGCGACGACCGGGATTAAACAGGAAGTAGGTATCACCGTCATCGAATGAACCGTCTTCGATAACCTGGCCCTGAGCGCGATAGATACCGCGGAAGCCAAGAGTTACACCGCCACCCATTTCGTATTCGATTCCGGCAGTCGTTTCTTTAACGTCCTGCGGTTTCAGACCTGGATCGATCGGCGTGTGGGTCGAACCCAAGTTGCCGACGTCAGCCACGACATAGGAGTTGGCCGGAGCATTCAACGTCGAAACGTTGAGGTTCTTGTCAACTTGCGAAGTGTCGCTGCCGGCTCGGACGTTCAAGTCGAGCGGAAGCGGAGTTTCGATGTACTTGGCATAGTTCGCGAAAATCTTGCCGCGGCCCTTGCCGGTGAAATCCCAGATGAAACCGAACCGAGGAGCCATGTTGTCCTTAAAGTTGTTCAGTTTCAGATAGGAGAATTTGTCGCGACCATAAGCTTGCTGATAGTCCCAACGCAGACCGCCATTGATCTGGAGGTTCTTGGTGATCTTCCAGTCGTCCTGGACGTAGAAAGCTTCCATTGCCGTGTTCGACTTCGGAGCCTGGAGACGGAAGTCGCGAACGCGAATGCTGGAAAGAACCAGGAACGGGTTAACAACCAACTGAGCAGCCGTCAAGGTGGCGGTGGACGTGGTTAGAAGTCCAGTGCCCGCCAGGCGGCCATCATTGATTAACTGCTGGACGCGCGAGGTTAACGCGGCGGCCGGGCAGGCAATGTTGGTCCCTTGCACGGTGCAAGTGCCGAAGTTATTGGTCGTGCGGTAGCCCAACATATCGTTGTTGCCACTGCCCGCAGTCGCGTTATTCGGATCCGGGAACACGTTCGGTGTACCGGTCGAGATCGTGTCGATCTTGTAGATGTTATTCCCATACTCAAAACCGTATTTGAGCGTATGCGGTCCGATGATGTTTTGCAGTCTGGCACTCGCTTCGAGACGGTTGCGCTCCTGTTCAGAGAACAAACCGAAACCGTCGCGAATGAAGCTGCGCTGCAGTGAGCCGCCACGTCCATCGACGAATGCGATGAAGTTGGAAGCTGCACTCAATCTCGAGGTGGTGTTGACCGGAGTCAAAACCGCGCCGGCGCTGTTCACAACCGCGAAGTTGTCGGTAACCAAGGGCACTGACAACTGGCTGGCCAAGGGGATCGTGTTCGCGCGCTGGAAGTGCAGGCCGAAGGCAAACTCAGCTGTCATGTTGTTGCCAATCGACATGTTCTCGCGTGCGATGTAGTTGTGACCGCCCGTTTCAATCGTTCCCTGGAAGCTATCCGGATTGGCGCCGAAACCGGAACCGCCAAACAGGAAGCCCTCTTGTTTGGTGAAGTCACCAAAGGTCGAGAAGGTGAACGTGTTTTTCTGATTAATGGCCCAGGTCAACTTGCCTGAATAGAACGGCGTGTTGATCTTGTTATTAACTGGCGTATGAAACTGCTGGGTCAGGAAGTAGTTCTTGCGCTGTTGCGGGTTGAACGCTCCGAAGAACCAGAGTTTGTCTTTGGCAATCGGTCCGCCAACGTCGATACCGGCGTCGAGTTCTGAGAAGCCGTTAGGCGCAGAACCGACGAACGGAAACTGCTTGGTGTCACGAACGAGACCCTTCGCGCTGAAGTAACCGAACGCATCACCATGAAACTCATTACCGCCGCTCTTGGTGATAACGTTGAAAATTCCACCCGTGCTGCGGCCATATTCCGCACCGTAGGCCCCGGTCTTAACTTCAACTTCCTGTACGAACTCGAACGGAAGGTTGGCGCCTGAACCACCGAATGCGGGGTCGGTCGTGTTTACGCCGTCAAGAATGTAGTTGTTCTCTGGACCAGACGAACCGGCGACTGATGGGTCACGGTCACGGCCTGAAGCATCACGCAGACCCGAGCGAGCAACTGTCGGTGCAATGCTGTAAAGCGACTGCACTGTGCGCTGGGTTGGGAAGTTTGAGAACTGTTCAGTTGAGACGTTGGTGCCGGTAGTATTGTTTGTCGTGTCTACCGCTGCGCCGGCTGTGTCGGTGATGTTCACCGTGGCGCCTACCTGCGTCGGATTGAGCGTGATATCTAACGAAGAGGTCTTGGAAAGATTGACCTCGACGTCTTTCTGCTCAAACTTGGCGAAGTTTTTGGCTGCGGCTTCGACCGAGACCATATATCTTCCGGGGGGAAGACTCAGGATTCGGAAGTGACCGGAGTCGTCTGTCGTAGCAGACTGCGCGCTGATCAGATTTGGGCTGGTCACGATGACGGTAGCTCCGGGAACCGCAGCTCCGGCCTGGTCAATGACCGTGCCTTCGATCGATCCTGTCGTTGAAGTCTGTGCAAACGCGCTCAGCGAGAAACACAGAACAAACAGCGACAGGACTATAAATCGCATGCTGTTTTTCATGCTTAGTGATCCTTTCTTATTTAGTTAACCTGTTGCACTACCGCGCCGATAAGCCTGATTCCGGTTGCCCTATGCGCTCCAGAATTGGGCAAATACGGTAGTAATGTTTTCGGACTCTGGAGAAAACGCATAATTTCGCAGGCAATTTTTGCAAGTCTTATGCCCAACGGCGAGATCGCTAAGAAGCTGCGGCTTCTCAACGTTTAGGGGTTTGAGGGTGGGCACTATTGCCCGTTTCTATCCAAAAAATTGGTAACTATCCAGAAATCGCGAGGCAGTTCCAGAAAGC
>JBKPNP010000468.1:0-4542 GCA_046732775.1 Acidobacteriota bacterium | reverse complement strand
GGCGCGCCGGTTGAGAAATCGCGCGCGGTGAATCGCCGAGTTTTAATTCCGAGGCACAAGCTGTACACAGCCACACCAGGATGTGTGGTGCATCAGACCAGAAAAATGAACTGACCTTGCCGGCAAACTGCAGTGCGTCGTTCACGGGCAAACGCTGCAAGGCCTGAACGTAAAAAGCGCCGTTATAGAATTCACCCTCAACGCCTTCGTCTCGGTGGATACACTCCCGCTCACGAACAACTTGCTTCATGAAATGCCTACTTTCTCGCACCGCACGCGCGAAAAAATTATGTAATTGTAAACGTCGGGTTGTGCTGGGTGAGTACTATCGGGGCAAAACCAAACCAACTCTACAACTCTGAAATCGCTTGCGGCAGATAATGCCACTCGACTGCGAAACAGTCAACAACCTTTAACGCGTTGCTCGCAGTCTCTGCTGCGACGTTTCTTCGTTTATCGGCCACAATTCAGCAATTGTTAATAGGGGCGGCGCGGCCCCTCGAAAATATCTCTGATTCGCAATAAATCATCGGAATTATTTCTGCGTCGGCGGCCTTCTCTCATGTCGACCCACTCGCCACGACGACGCATTTGTCTCGCTTCGATTCGCTGCTGCCGGCGAAATTCTTTTTCGTCGTCACGATCCGCAATCGTCACGTCGTCCCGCTCGGCGTGTTTGATGCGCTTGCTTGTTTTTTCCGGCGCAGCAATCGCCGTTACAGTTTTTGCCGCAGCCGTTTGCGGCTGAGACTTCGTAGCCTGACGAGGCTCGGACTCTCGAATAGCTCCACTGCCGGCATCCGCTACCGACTGCTCGGCAGTGGCCGGCTCAGCAAGCGCACCCGCGGATCCTTCAACCTCCGGGTTGGCCGTTAACGCTGTGGGATTGGCCTCTTTTTGACTACGCTGCTTATATACGAGGATTCCGCCAACCGCCCCGACCAGCACGGCAAATAACATGGCCGCGCTTAACGCAAGTCGTTTTTTTGAAGTCTCACGCGTCTTTATTTCTTCGAGCGGCACCACCGGCTTCGCAGACAGGACAGTAGCCTCTTCATCAAAGTGAGGCTCGTTCAAATAGAGCTCGTGATCTTCTGTTGTGTTTAATTCCATGTCTTATTGTCGATGAAACGCAATCCTTCCCGAAAAATTCCAAAGCCGTCATAGCAAAAGCGAGGCCATCGCGAAGCCGGAATGCCTTTCGCTCTAAGTTGTTATGGATAGTTGTGCGAGGGCGATTTGTGGCGTGAGAGGCCGTGCACCGGTGACGATATCGTGCACTAAAACAACGCGCCCGTCTGTTATCCAGTACGGGCGCGAGAAATTGATTCCAGTGGCGGCGTTAGCGGGAATGTGTTTTAGGTTTCGCGCGGCGGTCGTCCAACACGTCGATGCTTTCCTTGACTCGTGTGTAGATTCCATCCGCGTCGAGGCCATACTTGGCCAACAACAACTTCGGATCGCCGTGTGTCACCAAACGATCGGGGATTCCCATTCTGACGACGCGCACTTTGTCCTGTAGTCCGTTTTCCTCGAGCAGTTCAAGAACAGCCGAACCAAATCCGCCTGCGAGGTAGGCTTCTTCCACCGTGACAATCAGTCGCTTCGTTTGCGCGAGGGCGAGCAGTAGCTGTGCATCGAGGGGTTTGACGAACCGTGCGTTGACCACCGTGGTCTCAATCTTTTCCTTGGCGAGATGCTCAGCCGCCTGTAAAGCCGGATGCACCATGGAGCCGTAGGCGACGATCGCAATCTCGCCACCATCGCGCAGGATTTCTCCCTTGCCGATTTCGAGCATTTGCGGCGCGCGGGTGATGTCTGCGCCGATTCCGCTGCCGCGGGGATACCGCATGGCAGTCGGACCGTGGTGCTCAATCATGGTGAGCATCATGTCGCGCATTTCACCTTCGTCTTTCGGCGCCATTACCGTAATGTTCGGCACTGCACGCAGATACGCGATGTCCAAAAGTCCGTGATGCGTCGGACCGTCTCCACCGGCCACGCCGCCGCGATCAAGACAGAAGTTCACGTCCAGATTCTGAATACAAACGTCGTGTATCAACTGATCGAACCCGCGCTGTAGAAACGTGGAGTAAATCGCGCAGACCGGTTTCAACCCTTCGCAAGACATGCCGGCGGCAAAAGTTACGCAGTGTTGCTCAGCGATGCCCACGTCGTAAGAGCGTTCAGGAAACTTCTCCAACGCCGTGCAGATGCCTGTCCCATCGGGCATGGCTGCAGTCAACGCGACGATCTTTTCGTCGCGCTCCATCAACTCAACCAGCGTGTTGCCGAAGACGGTCGTGTAGGTTGGCGCGCTGGCTTTTGACTTGATCGCGGCGCCGGTTGCCAGGTCGAACGGTCCGGTTGCGTGCCAGCGGTAATAATCCTTCTCAGCCTGCGGATGTCCTTTCCCTTTCGTAGTCAACGCGTGCACCAGCACGGGACCATCCTTGATCTGCTGCGCTTCGTGTAAAGCAGCTACCAGAGCAATCGGATTATGACCGTCGATATAGCCAATGTATTTGAAGCCGAGTTCGTTGATGAGAGCGCCCGGCAGTACGGCCGCGGCAATTGCGTCTTTCACTGTCTTGGCAGCGTGGTGCAGCCGGCCACCAACTGATGGAATCGAAAGCAGCTTCTCCTCGACCTCGTCCTTGAAGCGATGATAACTACCAGCGCTGCGGATGCGATTGAGATAACCAGTCAACGCGCCCACTGCGGGTGCGATCGACATCTCATTATCGTTCAGCACCACGATCAAACGGCTCTTCAAGTGACCCGCCTGATTAA
The DNA here is from genome assembly GCA_046732775.1 of Acidobacteriota bacterium. GTDB lineage: Bacteria > Acidobacteriota > Blastocatellia > Pyrinomonadales > Pyrinomonadaceae > PSRF01. Next base: position 1,749 of record JBKPNP010000468.1, on the reverse strand, counting down.
TTGCTTCCATCGCCATACCGCCGGCAAGCGATGCATCACCTATCAACGCCACGACGTGATGGTCAAGTCCCTTTTTGTCACGGGCGATCGCCATCCCGAGCGCAGCGGACAACGACGTGGATGCGTGGCCGGCGCCAAACGCGTCGTACTCTGACTCGTCACGGCGCAGAAAGCCGCTGATGCCGTCGTACTGTTTGATGGTGGGCAAAAGGTCGCGCCGTCCGGTCAAAATCTTGTGAGCATAAGCCTGATGACCGACGTCCCACACCAGCCGATCGCGCGGCGTATCGAAAGCGTAATGGAGCGCGACTGCAAGCTCGATGGCGCCCAGGGACGCGCCCGTGTGGCCACCGATGCGAGACATGGTTTCCAGAATGTATTGGCGAATCTCGTCGGCAACCGGTTGCAGCTCCTCCAAAGGCAGCCGCCGGAGGTCTGCCGGGGAGTTAATATTCTCTAAATGATGCATTTGCGCGTATTGTAACGTGCTCTTTCAAATTTTTACTACTCACAAAACTTCCACGGTTTTTACAGGTCGAACACCTTGATTCTTCCGTTTCTCTTTGCGGCGTAAAGTACTCTGCTGGAGATGTAAATGTCAATGCCATTTTTCCAGACCTTCACGGCCGCCCACGCGTCTAAGGCATGTCACACAGGGAGCCCATCCCCAGACGGTTCGTTCATACATACCAAGACCGCAAAAGGAGTTCGATAACCAATGTTCTTTAAAAAAGCTTTGCTGGCAGTCGTGGGATTAATCCTCGCCTGCGGAATGGGCGCGTTAACCGCATTCGCTCAAGCACAACAACCGCAAACGGCGCCGTCTCATGAAGGGATGTCCGAGCAGGAAAGAATCGAGCGGCGAGAGCAGCGTCGCCAGCGATTGATGCAGCGGCTGGAGAGGCGCGATGAGCGCGGCGTGATGCGCGAAGGCCACAGGGAGCGCTTGTCGGAACTTAACCTGACCGACGACCAACGCAAACAGCGTGAGGCGATCATGGAGCGCCGCCTGGCTGGAACAAAGCAGCAGCGTGAGGAGCTGATGCGATTGCGGGAAAAACGTAGCGCCGGAACGTTCACCGAGACCGATGAAGCACGCGTGCAGGCTCTGCGTCAGGAAATAAAAACCGCTATGCAAGGAATCCGCGAGGAAATGGAAGCGGTGCTAACGGCCGAGCAGAAGGCGAAACTCGAGCAGATGAAGGCCGAGCGTAAACAGCGCATGGAACTGCGGCTGAAGGAACGCCAGGAACGTCGTCGCGGTAAGCCGACGATCCTCTAAATAGTAAAATCAGACGAACGACGATCCGGATTTCACCGTGAAGTCCGGATCATCGTTATTTCTGAATGACGGCCGCCGAGCCACCACAACACGCCGTGCCTTGCAAGACAGCTAAACTTCCCGCTGTTTGATCACCTACGTTGCACGCTGCCGTCTCCGGCAAATTATCTTCGAGCACAACGAAGACTTCCCACTCGTTACCGTCAGGATCCTGCACCCAGGCCTTATCCTGTCTCGCATAACAACAGTCAGTCTGCATTTCCTCTCGAGTATTCAGCCCGGCGCTTTGCCATTGCTCCCGCATCGAGAGCACGTCGGCGGTCGAAGTTACCTGAATGCCAAGGTGAGACAAGGCGCCCCGCTCATTGAACACATTCTCGTTGAGAGTCAGGTTCAACGGTGGGTTCTGGACGTCAAACTTGGCGTACCCGGTGCGAACTTTTGCCGGCTCGATGCCCAACATTTTT
>JBKPNP010000467.1:0-1549 GCA_046732775.1 Acidobacteriota bacterium | reverse complement strand
CCTTCAACGCGGACGCAAACTGACAAGTTGCGTTACAAAGAACCGAGTGTTTGAAATCGAAGTCTTTAATTCGTAACGCAAACTGTTAGCTTGCGATCGTTTGGATGGGCTTCAACGGGCACGCAAACTGACAGTTTGCGTTACTAGAACCGAGTGTTTGAAATCGGAGTCTTTGCTCCGTAACGCAAACTGTTAGCTTGCGACCGTTTGGATGGGCTTCAACGGGCACGCAAACTAACAGTTTGCGTTACAAAGAACCGAGTGGTTGAAATCGGAGTCTTTGCTCCGTAACGCAAACTGATAGTTTGCGATCGTTGTATGGCCTTCAACGCGGACGCAAACTAACAGTTTGCGTTCCCAGAACCTCTTTGCAAGTCAGCGTCTTGCGCTTAATATATAGCCGCTCTAATAATCATCAACGACAGGATCAACGCCTGTCTGACTTCATCAAGGAGACCGCACCGAATGACCTATGTCGTCGCTGAACCATGTGTGAACTGCCGCTACACCGATTGTGCGCTAGTTTGTCCTGTTGAAGCTTTTCATCTTGACGACGACATGCTGCACATCAATCCGGAAACCTGCATCGATTGCGATGCCTGCGTTCCCGAGTGTCCGGTGGAGGCAGTATTCGCCGAAGCAAACGTGCCACCGGAGTGGGCACACTTCACTCAGATGAACGCGGAGAAAGCGCTGAGCGGGTTGCCGACAATAACGTCGCGACTGGATCCGCTCTGTGAAATCGTCGCCCACTAGAAATGCAGAAACGCACTAAACGCTGGCTGGGCGGTTTGGCCCTGGCCGCGGGAGCCATAGGCGCCACTGGTACCTATTTTAGAAAGAAGAAAATGATGGGTACAAAAGTGCAGCGAACCAGGCAGAGCTCCGGAAATGTTTGGGCGAGACCGGGAATGACGGTAACGTTTCGTGCGGAGTTGATGCCGGGCCGCGACCGGGAAGAGCGCACTGCGAAAGTAAAACAGCTGCTGCCGAGCGGTCGTGTCACGCTACAGGAGATTGAGGGGGAACACGGTCAGAGTGAGTTTGACCCGATAACGTAGTCCCAGGGTATAGGACCCAACAAAATGGGCGCGTGCGAGAGATTCTCGCCGCGCCCTTTTTTCGTTAACGCCAGTCTACTGCCTCACCAGTTATATATTTTCCCCGACTCCATCACGCCCAACCCCGGATGTTTCAGCGCCTTTAACTCGTCGATAACCATTTCGCGGTACGCAGGTTTGATGTGGACAGCGAGAATGTCGAGTCCGTTATGGTTGAGCTTGCGCAGGTCACGCTGCAGCGATGCGGGGGTGAAGTGGCGCGAGACTTCCGCCAGCTTCGCCATTGAATCGGGAAACGAAGCTTCGATCAATAACGCATCGACGTGCGGCAGGCCGTTGATGAGTTCCCAAAACTGGTCCGTCTCCGACGTATCCGAACTGAACGCAACCGTGCTTTGTCCGTCAGAAACAACCAGACCGATGGTCGGTACGATGTGGTTGACGGGCACGGCAATCACGTTAAGGTGTGCAATCTTAAAGTCCTGGCC
>JBKPNP010000466.1:0-3993 GCA_046732775.1 Acidobacteriota bacterium | reverse complement strand
CTTTGCGAGCCGGCGGCAGCGATGTTAGACTTCGCCGCTTGGTTTTGGCCCGATTCAAGACGGCGGTTCTGAGGTTAGCTGCGTGAATACTGCCAGAACGGCACTCTCAGCAATACGGAGACTGGCAATCGTGATCGCGATAGCGATCATTTTTGTGTTTGGTCTCGCCACCACAGTTTTTCTGTCACTTCGCAGTCCCGAAGTAAAAGTTCCCGACGTCATTGGCAAAGATCGCTTCGAAGCGGAGCGTGTGCTGGGCGATGCGGGCTTGAACTTTCGTGTTAGGGCGACGAGGCCGAGCAACGAGGTGAATGCGAACACGGTTTTGTTTCAGTTGCCGCGCGGCGGCGAGGTTGTGAAAGCCGGACAGACCGTGGCCATGGACATCAGCCGCGTGGTAAAGGAAGGCGAATCGTCGGAAGCGGTCGTTCCCGAAAAAACACCTGAAGAGAAACCTGCAAACGGCAATGATAACAACGCGAATAACGACAACAAGCCGAAGCGTAAGAAGGATACAAACAAGAACGCTAACGACAATGCCAACGCGAATCGGAATGTGAACGCTAATCGCTTACCGAACGCGAACAGAGTTACGAACAACGGCAATGCAAACCGCGTCCCGAGTGTAAATTCAAATCGGCCGCCGTTGGTGATTAATAACAATTCAACGCGCGGCACGAACGTAAATACCCGGCCGCCGCGACCAGCGCCCACGACCAATCCGAACTAAGTCCGAAATGATGAACGATCGGATAATTGACATAGCGCCCTCCATTTTATCGGCTGATTTTTCGCGTTTGGGTGACGAGATCGAGGCAGTTAAACGCGGCGGCGCGACGATCCTTCATGTTGACGTAATGGACGGCCATTTCGTACCGAACCTTACAGTCGGTTTGCCGGTAGTGCAGTCGATTGCCGCGGCAAGCGATCTGCCAATCGATGCGCATCTGATGATTTCGGAGCCCGGACGGTACGCGGAAGAATTCGTTGCGGCTGGGGCAAAAATGGTTTCGGTCCACGTGGAAGCCGATGCACATTTGCATCGAACTTTGAGCTCGATCAAGAGTGCGGGCGCGCAGGCTGGAGTAGTACTAAATCCGGCGACGCCGATTGAGAGTCTGACTGAGGCGTTACCTTACGCCGATTATGTGCTGGTAATGTCGGTGAACCCCGGATTTGGGGGACAAAAGTTCATCTCCACCTCAACCGACAAAGTGCGGCGGCTGAGAGCGATGATTGACGCGCGCCAGCTGGATGTGCGCATTGAAATAGATGGCGGCATCGGCCTCGACAATATCGCTGCGGTAGTTTCGGCGGGAGCTGAGATTATCGTGGCTGGTTCGGCAATTTTCGGAAAAGGAAATCCTGAAGCGGCGGCGCGCGCACTTCGCGAAGCGACCGTTCAGTGGCTTTAGGTTGGTGCGACCGTCGTTCGATGGCGCACTGTTTTGAAGTGATAGAGTTGGCCCCCGGCAATATGTATTGGAGGATTTGAGTTATGCATTCTCGCTTCTTTGGGAAATTGGCTATTTGTGCCGCGTTGCTGGTCGCACTCGCTGGTGTGACGCAAGCACAGAGCGACGTGTCCGCCGTGCAACGGCTCGACATAATGCGCTCGAAGCTCGACGGCATGCGGCGCACACTCGGCAGTGCTATTTCGTCGCTGAGTGCAGCCACAAGCGAGAAAAAGAATCCTGACGATCCGCGCGAACGTCTGCGCGGGCTCGATAAAGAAGTCGGCTCTGTCCTGTCGGAAATTAACGATGTGCGCGCCAAGCAGGAACGCTCGGAGCGTTACGACCCGACCATTCTTGATCGCCTGGAGGCGTCTGTCGCTGACTTGAACACGCGCGTACAGGCTGGACTTCAGGCCACGGTGGGTGATCGTTCGGTCGCCAGCACCTCCTCCTCAGCAGCGCCTGCGAAGAAAAAGAAAAAGGGCAAACTCTTCGGCCTGTTCGGAGGCGGCGGCGATAGCAAATATGAAGAGCTGACCGGAACCGTCGCGCCAGGCAGGGACCGCGTACTTTTTGAAGAGGCGGCCAAGGAAGTCAGGAAAGGCCAACACGAAACCGGCCGTCTGCTGTTCTCAACCATCATCAACACCTATCCCGATTCGCCGTTCCTGCCGCTCGCCAAGCTCGCAATTGCAGATTCATTCTATCTCGAAGGGACAACGGCTTCGTTGATTCAGGCCGCCCAGGCATATCTCGACTGGCTGACATTCTTCCCGACCGACCCACTCGCCGACGACGCGATGCTGAAAGTGGCAGAGGCGGAAATGCGTCAGATGGGACTGGCTGACCGCGACATCTCGCACGCGCGTAAAGCTGAACAGCGCTTGAAAGTTCTGCTGCAGCAATATCCGCAGACGTCGTTGCGTCCGATCGTTGAAGACAGGTTGCGCGAGGCTCAGGAGAGCCTGGCGATGCACAGTTATCAGATAGGTAACTTCTATCTTGAACCGCGCTACAAGCGTGGCAAGGGTGGCTTGAAGGGTGCGCAATCGCGCTTCAAGGAAGTGATCGACAAGTATCCCGGCTTCTCGTTACGCGACGAAGTGTTGTTTAAGTTGGCCTACACTTTCCAGCAGGAAGAAGAGCCGGACGAAGCTGCCAGGTATTATCAGGACATGCTGCGCAACTATCCGAACAGCATCTACGCCGAACAGGCGAAGGAACAGTTAAATATCATCGGCGTTCCGATTCCTGAACCGGATCCGGCGCGCAGAAATGTTGCTCCGGCAGCGCGCCCGGGAATCGTCGGCAGCCTTATGCAACAGGTGATGGGCAAAGCTGACGTGACCGTTAACCCCAACGGCATTCTGATCAGCAAAGATAAGAAGGACGACGCGAGTGACCTGATCGATGAAGCAATCAAGTACAACGGTCAGCTGCCCGTGAATGTGACTCCAAGCGCGACGGTGCAGCGCGCGCCGCAGAAGAGTTCGCGGCCGCAGAACGGTGGTCAAACGTCCCCAGTTGCGTCACCGAGTCCGACGCCCGGTGAAAACAAGCCTTAACTGAAGCTTGATTCGCGCCCCCACACGATGGCCCGTCGTTCCAACGGCGGGCCTCGTATTTTTCAACCTCATGTTTTATCTTGTTCTCGAAGCATCCATCGTCAGCAGGGGAACCTTGAAGAATGGCAACTGAAACGTCGGGAAATGCGAACGCCGAACTGATGCGCCGCCATAAGTCGACTTCCACCACCGTTCTGTCGCTCCTCGTTGCCGTAGTTTTGCTATGCGTGCTCGCGTATGTCAGCCAGAAGTTTCTGGTCGAACGCAGCACGGTCGCACTGGATATTCCGGTGCGCATTACGATTCTGATTTTTGGTTTGGGTGCGATCGCTCTGCGGCGGACTAAATTTGCCCGAATGCGACTGCAGGATATTGGCGCGCTTCAGGGTGCACCCGGACTAATCGCGACGCTGCATAGAACCACACTACTGATCGCACTGATCGGTATTGGCGTAGCGTTAATCGGTTTCGTGACAACGTTACTCACCGGCTCGGCTGTTTACACGTATCAGGCGGGTGTCGTCGCCGCGGCCGTTCTTTTATACGGCTATCCGGTACGCGGGTCGTGGGAACAGGTAGTGCGGCAATTTGCCTCCGGCAACGACCCAGCATTGGAGCCCCGAAGGGCCGGCAGTGAATAGCTACGCCGGTGCCGGCGCGGACTGTTCCAGTAATTCACGGAGCGCCGAAGGTGCGGCAGTAGAACTCCGTCGTACTTTCAGCCGAACAGTTTGGACTGTCGCACCTTCGGCGCTCGATCCTTTTTTTTTCCTCTGCCCACGCCCTCACGGGCGTGGCTATTAACCAACGGCCCTTCGGGCCTGTGCTTTCTCTTCGCGCTCAGTTCCACCCTCGAGAAATGTGTTGATCTTGGTTTATCGCATTTGCTAGTCTGAACCGTCATTCCTGACCTGCCCGGCCCCGGCCAGGTTTAATTCAAACAGCCTTCCTCAAGGGCCCTTCGCTAAACC
>JBKPNP010000465.1:0-1684 GCA_046732775.1 Acidobacteriota bacterium | reverse complement strand
GCCTCGGCGTATTCAGGCCGCAGCTCAATGGCTTTCGCCAGATCAGACATTCCCTGCGCGTCGTCCAGAGCGAATTTGCCTCGATAGCAATAAGCTTCCGCCGACGCCGGATCGGCTTTGACTGCGGCGTCGAACAACTTGCTTGCTTCGTAGTACTGCTTCTGCGCGAGCAGGTCCTTACCACGTTTGATCAATTCGTCGGCGCTGGTTTGCGCAGACGCGAGCACAGCGCCAAGAAGAATCAGCGCAAAGCTCCGAATAAACAATGAAAGATGAATTGGTTTTGATCGAACGAAAGCGACGGAGGCTGATTTTCGTTTCAAGCGTGAGCGAGCTCCTCTTCGGGTTTGGTCAAGTACTCAAACGGTTCGACAATCTTTCCGGCGATCGCCGACGCCGCGACTACATACGGCGACGCGAGGTAGAGTTTGCCGGGACCGCTGCGTCCGGGGAAGTTTCGGTTCTGAGCGCTGACGGTGACAGTATCCGGCGATGGTGACGCACCCGGCCCTGCGTTGATACACGCGCCACAACTCGGATCGATCATCTCCGCTCCTGCCTTCTCAAAAATTTCCAGATAACCTTTTGAGCGCGCGTACTGCTTAATTTTCTGCGAGCCAAACTGAAGGTAGAGATGGACGCCGGGCGCCACGCGTTTACCCTGAGCGAGAGCGTTCTCTAAAACTTCGGCGTACATATCCATGTCCGCCATCTTGCCGCCGGTGCAGGAGCCGCCATAAGCAGCATCGATACGAACCTCTTCCGCGAGGTCGTCGATGGGAATGCCGTTGCGCGGGTCACCCGGCAATGCAACCATCGGACGAATTTCATCTAAGTCGATTTCAAATACGGCAGCATATTCCGCATCCGGATCGCTCCGGGTAAATCCCTTCCGCACTTCCTCGGGATCAAGTCCGCGCATCTTCACGATGTAGTCCAAAGTGTTTTCGTCAGGTTCAATAATGCCCGTCGTGCCGCCGGCCTCAACCGACATGTTTGTCAGCGTCGCGCGCTCATCCATCGACCAGTTTTTCAAGTCTTCACCCGCGAACTCGAGAACCTTGCCGATGCCCTTGCTCGTCTTCATGTACTCGCTTGCCAGGATGACCAGCATCACGTCCTTCGCGGCGACATCCGCGCGTTTGCGGCCGCGCAAAACGTAACGCACGGTCTCCGGCACCTTGATGCGTATGTCTTTCGTAAACCACGCATTGGCCATGTCAGTCGAGCCTACCCCAAACGCAAAGCAGCCGAGTACGCCGGCCATGCAAGTATGGGAATCGGTACCAATAACAATCTGACCGGGCAACGCGAGGTCTTCAACCACCGCGTTGTGGCAGATCGCTTCAGAGCCACCTTCGGGACTTTCGCCGTAGAGTCGAATGCCTTGACGCGCAGTGAAGTCAGCTTGCGTCGTCGCCAGACCATCTGCCTTTTCCAATAGTCCAAGCTCGCGATGTTTGGGCGACATCACCTTGTTCAAAAACGTCAGATGATCGCGAAACGCAAACACCGACTCGGGTTCCGTCACGCGCGCGTCTGGGCCTAACGACTGTTTCAAAAGCGACTCGGCCATGGGCGTGACGTACTCATGCGAAAAGCGCACGTCAGCGACAGCAAACAGCGCATCGCCCGGCTTAACAGACGCGACGCCAACTTCGCCGGCGCGCACAAAGGCATGACG
>JBKPNP010000464.1:0-5492 GCA_046732775.1 Acidobacteriota bacterium | reverse complement strand
GGTCACATCACCATCGACACCGAGGGCGGTGAATGTACTTGCGGCAACACGGGCTGCCTCGAAACGGTTGCGTCGGCGCCCAACATTGTGCGGCGCGCAAATGAACGGTTAAATCGGGATTCCACTTCGTCGCTGTCGCGTTTGGCGATGAACAAGAATTTTACTGCCGACGACATGGCGCGTGAGGCGAAAGACGGCGACGATTTTTCGCTCATGATGATTGAGCGCACGGGAAAATATATCGGCACCGGGGTGGCCAGCATCATCAACCTGCTGAATATTGAACGAATCGTTTTAGGCGGCGGCGTGATGCAGGCCGGCGACCTGATACTCAATCCCATCATTCAGGAAGCGAAGCGACGCGCGTTTCAGCCTTGTTTTGAAGTTACAAAGATTGTCGCCGCAACGCTTGGTGAAGACGCAGCGAGGATCGGCGCGGCCATGTTGGCGCGCGACGCAGCAATTACCTAGCCGAGTCCCCCCGTAAGCTCCGAGCCTCGGAAAAGCTACCCCGCACAAATCAAACTACACTTTGCATGTAGGCTCGTCTCTGCAAGCAAAGATGCGCTCTCGTAAATCTTTAACTTTTCGAAACAACTTCCGCGTAGCGTGGCGCTTTCGATTTTAGCGTGGCTGCTTATATCACAGCGTTCGCGTTGCGAAATACTCCGCAGCACGGACAGCCATTGGGTTAGGGGTTGGTTTGGCACTGACCTCGTTTCCGAACTGACGCCCAGCCAGGTATTTGTGCGAAGTTGAAAAAATTTATCCATCTGATAAAGTACCTGACTAATACTCCGCAAGAAATTAGTTGGGCCAACCCGGGTTTTATTACCGCGTCGGCTACGTGTGAGTAAAGATGAGCACGCGGTAAGGTTCTCGCTCTTCGAGTTCGTTAAAGTTCTACCGATTCCGATCTGTTATGAGGGATTAGCAAAGCTCCGGCGATGCCCCAGATTTTTCATCACAGCACGAATGCGCTCGCGAAGCTGACGATCTACGGCGCTGTTTTTGTTCTGGTGGCTGCATTGTGGGTTGCAGCCGAGCTGAACCGTTCATCGTGGAACACCGGGCAGTGGGTTGAGCGACAGCAGCCGGTTCAGTTCAGTCATAAGCATCACGTCGGCGACGACGGCATCGATTGCCGCTACTGTCACACCTCCGTGGAAACATCGGCCTCAGCAGGCCTGCCACCGACTAATACGTGCATGAACTGTCACAAGCAGATTTGGGCCGAAAGCCCTTATCTCGAACCGGTGCGCGCCAGTTTTCGTGACAACAAACCGATCGAATGGATTCGCGTGCACGACCTGCCTGACTACGCCTATTTCAATCACAGCATTCACGTGAAAAAGGGAGTGGGCTGTTCGACCTGTCATGGCCGAATCGATCAGATGCCCATTGCATACCAGGCTTCAACTCTGCAGATGGAGTGGTGTCTTGGTTGTCACCGCAATCCGGAAAAGTTTGTACGGCCAAAAGAAAAGATATTCGACATGGAGTGGCGTGCGGAGAACAAGACGAAAGAAGAAATCGCTGAAGGTAGTTCACTCGTTTCGAGCTACCACATTCAGCCGCCGAAAGTTTTGACGAGTTGTTCCACTTGTCATCGGTAAGGAGTTTCGAGACTCGGAACTCGAAACTCGAAACTCGAAACTCGAAACTTAGTTGTTATGTCTGAAGACCGGCACATAAATTTCAAACTGATGCGAGAGCGCGTGCTTGCCGAAGAGATCGTTGCGCAAGACGCCTCCGTTCGCACGCCCGGCAAGAAGTTTTGGCGCAGTCTCGAAGAGCTGGCGGACGCGCCTGAGTTTCGCGAGTTTGTCGAACGCGAATACCCGCAGCACGCCGAAGAGTGGAACGATCCGGTTGAGCGTCGCACGTTTTTGAAGTTGATGGGCGCGTCGCTCGCGCTCGCCGGACTAAGTGGTTGCGCGTTTCAGCCGGCGGAAAAAATTGTTCCAAACGTCAAACAGCCCGAAGACATGGTGCCGGGTACGCCGCTGTTTTTCGCGACCGCGTTTTCCCTGGGCGGCGTCGCCACACCGCTGCTGGCGCGCAGCAATGAAGGGCGACCAACCAAGGTTGAGGGAAATCCTGACCATCCGAACCGCCGCAACGGGGATCCGAATGACCGCGGCTTTAGCGCCACCGACATTTTTTCCCAGGCTTCGCTCCTAAGTCTCTACGATCCTGACCGTTCGCAGATTCCGCTTTATCGTGAGGAGTCGCGCACCTGGTCGACGTTTGTCGGTGAGCTGCGGACAGCACTAGATGAGCAGCGTCCAAAGCAGGGCGCGGGCATTCGTTTTCTGACGGAGACAGTAACGTCGCCCACGCTCGCGGCGCAGTTCAAAGCGATCCTTACCGAGTTTCCCCAGGCGAAGTGGCATCAGTACGAACCGGTGAACAACGACAACGCGCGCGCGGGCGCGATAATGACATTGGGTCAACCGGTCAACGTAATTTACGACTTCAGCAAAGCCGATCGCGTTCTCTCGCTTGACGCTGACTTTCTCGGTATCTCGCCGACGACACTTAAGTATGCGCGCGACTTTGCGTCGCGCCGCCGAGTTACGGAAGCCAACAAAGAGATGTGCCGGCTCTACGTGATTGAAACCACGCCTTCAACCACTGGCGCGGCTGCGGATCATCACTGGGCCGTAAAGCCGAGCGAGTTGTTGTCGGCTGCTAATGCGGTCGCGACCGCGGCGGGAGCCAAATCCAACGGCGCCACGTCAGCAATCGCGCATCTCGATGCAATTGGACGCGACCTGCAACAGCACAAAGGCGCGAGCATCGTCATCGCCGGCAGGGAAGCGCCACCGGAAGCGCACGCCCTGGCGCACGCGATGAACGAAGCGCTCGGCAATATCGGCAAGACTGTTTTCTACACCGATCCACTCGAGGCAAACCCGGTCGACCAAAAGCAATCGCTGCAGGATCTGCTGAAGGACATTGACGACGGCCACGTCGACTTGCTGGTGATAATGGGTGGTAACCCGGTCTATACCACGCCGATCGATATGAAGCTCAACCTCGCGCGCATGTTGCGTGCGAAGCTGCGTGTGCACCTGAGCCAGTACAAAGATGAAACGTCCGACTTGTGCCAGTGGCATATTCCGGAGTCGCACTACCTGGAAACGTGGAGCGATGCACGCAGCTACGACGGCACTGTCACGATCGTGCAGCCGTTGATCGAGCCGCTATATCAAAGCAAGAGCGCGCATGAGCTGCTGGCAGTCTTTACGCCGCAGTACGACAAGAAGCCGTATGAGATCGTTCGAGAGTATTGGCAGGGGGCGCAGAAGGCAGTAGGCAGTAAGCAGACGGCAGAAGGCAGTAATAATTCAGGAGCGGCAGCGACGGCGTCGCCTGCAGCGGTAGCGCCGGTCGCGAATACGAGTGGCGATTTTGAAACGTGGTGGCGCAAGTGCGTGCACGATGGATTCATTCCGAATACTGCGTTAACAGCGAAGACCCTTGCCGCTAACACGAATGGTTCCGCGGCCGGTGCGGGCGGGACGCCCGCGCTCCAGTCCGGCCAGCTGTCTCAGTCAGCACCGGTGCAGTCTGGTGGATATGAAATTGTATTTCGCACCGACCCGACAATTTACGACGGTCGCTTCGCCAACAATGGCTGGCTGCAGGAACTGCCGAAGCCTTTGTCAAAGTTGACCTGGGAGAACGCCGCGCTTGTCAGTCCAAATACTGCTGCGCAGTTGGGTCTGACAAAAACAATCGGGCAAAAGGGCGGCGACATTTTTGTCGACACCATAAAGATCACGCACGAAGGTCGCACCTTCACGCAGCCTGTGCCCACCTGGATCACACCCGGTCAGCCGGATGGCGTGATCACGATTCATCTTGGTTACGGCCGCAAGCATGCAGGTCGCGTTGGCAACGAGCATGGCTTCGACGCTTACGAGATTCGCACCAGCAATTCGCCGTGGTTTGCCGGGGGTGTGCAGGTTGAAAAAGGCGCGGCGCAGGCCATGGTCGCAGTGACGCAGCTTCACTTCATGCTCGAGGATCGTAACTTCAGCAAGGAAGATCGCGACGTGCTGCGCTCGCAAACGCTCGAAGAATATTTGAAGGGCACACCGGCCGGCGAGTCACACGATCCGCCCGAACACGAGACGCTCTACCATCCCGAACTTTTCGATTACAAGAACCAGGGCAACGGTTTGAATTACGCCTGGGGTATGGCCATCGATCTCAACAACTGCATCGGCTGCAATGCCTGCACGATCGCCTGCCAGTCAGAAAACAATATCCCGGTCGTTGGCAAAGAGCAGGTCGTTCGTAGTCGTGAGATGCATTGGATTCGCGTCGACACTTATTTCAAAGGCGAAGACGCGAGCCATCCTGAGGCCACCAACTTCATGCCCGTGCCGTGCATGCATTGCGAGAACGCTCCGTGTGAACCCGTGTGTCCCGTTCACGCGACTGTGCATAGTGCAGAAGGTTTGAACGACATGGTCTACAACCGCTGCGTGGGCACGAAGTATTGTTCGAACAATTGCCCGTACAAGGTGCGCCGTTTCAACTTCCTGCTCTATCAGGACTGGGAAACGCCAACGTACCAGCTGATGCGCAACCCGGATGTTTCGGTGCGCAGTCGCGGCGTCATGGAGAAATGCACTTACTGCGTGCAGCGAATTCAGGGCGCGAAGATTCAGTCGGAGTTGGAAGGACGCAAGGTGCGCGACGGCGAGATCGTGACCGCGTGTCAGGCCGTATGCCCGACCGACGTCATCGTTTTTGGCGACGTTAACGATCCAAACAGTCGCGTGTCGCGTGTGAAGGCCGATCAGCGGAACTATTCGTTGCTGGCTGAATTGAACACGAAACCGCGTACGAGTTACTTGACGGCGCTGCGAAACCCGAACCCGGAGATTGGAAAGTCCGACAAACTTTAGTTTGTCGCTGAGAGTTTGGCGACAAACTGAAGTTTGTCGGACAGTTTGTCGAACATAGATGCAAGACGAACCACATAGCGAGATACGGACGCACCATACAACGGCGCCGGTCGTGGCACCGGGGCTGACGTTTGCTTCCGTCACCGACAAGATCAGCTCGATCGTGCTCAAACGAAGTACGCCGATCTGGTGGTTCGTTGGTTTCGCGATCTCTTTCCTGCTTTTCCAGCTCATGCTGCTGACGATTACGGAACTGCTGTTCGTCGGCATCGGTTTGTGGGGCGTCAATGAGCCAGTCGCGTGGGGAATGGACATTCTCAACTTCGTCTGGTGGATCGGAATCGGCCACGCCGGAACATTAATTTCGGCAATCCTGTTGCTCTTGCGTCAACAATGGCGCACGTCGATCAATCGTTTCGCTGAAGCGATGACGTTGTTCGCGGTGGCGCAGGCCGGCATGTATCCGATCATGCACCTCGGGCGTCCCTGGCTCGCGTACTGGCTGTTTCCATACCCGAACACGATGGGCATCTGGCCGCAGTTTCGCAGTCCGCTGATGTGGGACGT
>JBKPNP010000463.1:0-7538 GCA_046732775.1 Acidobacteriota bacterium | reverse complement strand
GGCACCTGGTCAGGATTTACGGCGATCACCGCCGCGATCGGTCCAGTTCTCGGTGGCTGGTTAATCGAACACGTTTCCTGGCGCGCGGCGTTTTTTATCAATGTCCCGCTCGCGCTGATTGTGTTGCTGCTCGTGGTTTTGCATGTACCTGAGAGTCGCGATGAAGAGTCGGGCAAACTCGACTGGCCAGGCGCCGCGTTGGCGACGACCGCGCTCGGTGGGATCGTGTACGGGCTGCTCGAGTCCTCGCGGCTTGGCTTCTCAAATCCGCGGATCCTGACGGCGTTGATTGGCGGTGTGGTCCTCGCCATCACCTTCGTGATTGTTGAAGCGCGACAAGGCAAGACGGGCAACCCCATGTTGCCGCTGAAACTGTTCAAGTCAGCGAACTTCAGCGGCGCAAATCTGCTGACACTGTTTTTGTACACGGCACTCAGCGGTACGTTTTTCTTTCTGCCGCTCAATCTCATTCAGGTTCAGGGGTTTTCTCCCACGGCGGCCGGCGCCGCGTTGCTGCCGTTCGTACTGATCATGTTCGTGCTGTCCCGCTGGTCAGGCGGACTGGTTAAGAAATATGGCGGCAAGCTTCCGCTCATGGTCGGGCCAATCGTTGCAGCGTGCGGCTTTTTTCTGTTCTCTTTGCCAGGCATTGGCGGCGGTTACTGGAAGACATTCTTTCCCGCCGTCGTAGTTCTGGGATTAGGCATGGCGGTGAGTGTAGCGCCGCTCACGACCACGGTAATGAATGCCGTTAACGAGAATCGTGCGGGGGTGGCTTCGGGTATCAACAACGCAGTGTCGCGCGTGGCGGGACTATTGGCCGTCGCCGTGCTCGGAATCGTAATGCTCCACAGTTTCAACCGAGAGCTCGATCGACGATTACCGACGTTGCCGGTTCGCGCGGAACTGAAGCAGGCACTCGATCAGCAACGCAACCGGTTAGCGGCGGCCGAAATACCGGGCGGAGATGATCAGTCACAGGCGGGTTTATTGAAACAAGTAGTCAATGAATCTTTCGTCGCCGGCTTTCGCTATGTTAATTACGTTTGCGCGGCTCTCGCACTGTTGAGTTCGTTGAGCGCGTGGCTGCTGATCGAGGGGAAAAGACTTAAATAAGTTTCAAGTTCCAAGTTTCAAGTTTCAAGTTCAAACTTAGGCACTTCTAAGTATCAGAATTCACTTCTTGCGGCTTTACCCACCAACCTTTCGCGGCCACGCGTCCGTGTCCGAACTTGAAACTTGAAACTTGAAACTTGAAACTTACCTCGCCGTGATCCCGCCTTCAAACGGATCGAAATTCTTGATTGCGACCACTACGACTACGGCCAGCACGACCGCAGTCGCGCCGATAATCAGCCCGATCTTGGCGCCTGTCCCCAATCCCTGACCCTTCACTTTCCGTACGTCGCTGTAACTGACTTCAACTCTTTGATCGGTCTTGTCTTCACGAATGGTGAAAGTGGCGTCGCCGGCCTGCTCGATTCGGCCCTTAAGTTTATTGCCGTTAAGCATGTCGATATTCACATGCGTCTTTTTATGGGCCAAGCGTTTCGTGACTTCCGCTTTGATGATTGCGGCGCCGTCAGTCTCGGTTTGTGTTTGCGCCGGCACAGCGCGGAGGAAAGGGGCCAGCACTAAGATTAATGAGAGTGCTAAACATTTCAGTTTCATTCCAATCTCCAGTCTGATGAAGGGTAAGTTGGGCGGCCAGAGTAGACACAATGCCAGGCGCTGGCAAGCTGCATTCGCTGCCCGCGTTACTTGAATTTCTCGACACTCTTCCTCGAACCGTGGTAAAAGGCGAGCGTCGCCCGCACCTCAGATCTCAGACACAGGGCCGGCGCGTCTTCTATTACTCGCGACGACTCATGACTTGCAATCCAACGAACAAAAAGGGACCGGCACAACTTCAGGACCCGTAGCGCATCAGCATCATGGCCGAAGTTTTCATAAGTTATTCGAGCGTAGATAAAGCAGCGGCGGACGAAGTTTGCGAAGCGCTCGAGCGCAGTGAAATCAGTTGCTGGATCGCTCCCAGGGACATTGGTGTGGGTAGTTACGCGTCCGCAATCATCAAGGGCATCCAGGACTGCAAGCTGTTGGTGCTCATCTTTTCTTCACACTCAAACAAATCGCCGCAGGTTGAACGTGAAATCGAGCGGGCCGTTAGTAAAGACAAGACGATTTACCCACTGCGAATTGAAAACGTGGTGCCGTCTCCGGATTTGGAGCTGTTTATCAGTTCCGAGCAATGGATGGACGCCTTCGAACCGCCGCTCTCTGACCATCTCGACAAATTTTGCCGTAACGTTAAAGACCTGCTGGGACGCGCCAATGCGACAGACATAGAGCCGCCGGCGGTCGTTGCGCCCCTCGTGGTGCGGCCGTCGCGCAAGTGGACTATTTTGTCGGCACTGGCTGTCGTGTTGGGACTGGCTCTCGTAGTCAGCACTATTCTGAAGTTGCAGCGCGGCGGGTTCAATACGGTTTACGTTGGCGGAGTCGTAGCCGAAATCTTTTTGCTGGCTGCAGCCGCAACCACACTTTCAGCACGGGCCGGAAAGCGAGTTGAACAACTGCTCACTCGAATACGTCTGCATTGGAAATTTCAAGGTCCCCTGAAATTGTCCGTCGCGTGTGCAGTGTTGCTGTTGATTGGTGGCGTCCGTGTGCTGCTGCCGGCAACGGTGACCCGGCATCTCAATAGCAAGGGTGAACAAGCTCTTAACGATAAGCAATACGCCACTGCGATATCCAACTATGAGGCCGCTGTCCGCATCGACCCATCATCGCGACAAAGCCGACTGACAGACGCACACTTCGAGCTCGCTGTCGACTGCGACAAAGCGCACGACTATCCCTGTGCAACTGCGGAATACGAACGCACGATTAAACTCAATCCCGATCACTTTCTTGCCCAAAATAATCTTGCTCGAGTCCTGATCCTGTACCAGAAAGATTACAACGGCGCGCTACGGCGGTTGGATTATCTGCGCACACGTCTGGCTGAACTGCCTGCCGAGAGCGAGTATTACATTTTCAAGAATCGTGGCTGGGCGAATCTCGAGCTGCACAACTACCGTCAAGCCCAGGATGATCTTGGCTGGGCCCTGGTCAAACACCAGGGTGCGGCAGCGAACTATCTTTTGGCGCGCGTGCATGAGGAACAGGGTCATAGAGACCAGGCATTGGGTTTTTTTGAACTCTTTCTCGCCGCAGTGCAACGTGCAACTGACATGGACGAACAAGTAGAACCTGAGTGGATCGCACACGCGCAGGAACAACTCACGAAAGGTCATTGATGATGAAAAACAGAGCCCTCCTCTTTCCGATCCTACTAATTGCGGCGGCGTTGGGTTCGTGTCGCAGCGAAAAGCCAAATACGGATACGAACGCCGGTCATCCATCTCCGCAACGAACGGTGAGCAACGTGAATTCGAGCGGCGGAAATCTGAACGCAAATTCCAACGTGGACAAGACTGGCTTAGGCCAAATCGACACTTCGGTTGCCAATGCTGATACCGCAATGATCTTCAAAGTCGACAAGGACGTAAGTTTAAAGAACAAGGGCGCGGCAGACTTCGTGCGCATCATCAGCGGACTGTTTCGCAGCGGCGACATTCTGCGCGTCGGTGCGCAGGCGCTTGCCTGGGTCACCTGCCCGGACGGGCACGTGTGTCCGCTGGGCACCGGTGATTACACCGATTGTTGTAACGTCGCTTGCGCCGAACCGATTCAAATGCGGCCGCCGGATACGGGCGAAGTTCGCGTCATGATGCGCCGCACCGAACTGCCGGATAAAGAGCGCGCAGAGTTTGACATGGCTGAGATGAGGATTCGCAAGATTGGCGCCGACGACGTCACTGAACAATTCCTGATTGCCAACCTCTATTCATCATGGAAACTGAAAGAGGCAAGCGGCGAAGTTGAAAAATTGTCTATCAAACTTCAGGACGCTGCAGCGCAGGAAAAGCTCGGCAATATCTACGTACCGATGTTGCGTAGGACCGGCGATCTGTATTTCAAGATCGATGAGAAGCTGAAAGCGGAGAAAAGTTATAACGAAGTAATTGACCTCGGCCCCGCCAACGAAAAAGAAAAGGCCGCCGCGCACACATCGCTGGGTCAACTGTATGAAACAACCGGACGCAAAGAAGCGGCGGTTGAGAACCTGCAAAAGGCGACCACGATTTACGAGAAAGAAGGCGAGACCCAGAAAGCGTCGCGAATTCGCAGCGCGATAAATAAAGTGCAGCGGCAGTAGCGCCGCAGGCGCATATTGCGCTCCTGAAGGAGCCGGCATTATTCGGCGTGCTCATTTCTATAAACATCCCCCCAACACAGTCACTGAAAACTTTACAAGAGGCTCCATGACCCAACATTCCACCTCTCTATATCGAAACACAGTACTTCTCGTGATTGTTCTGGCAATGGCTGGCTGCAAGAGTGCTTGCGACAAAGTTGAACAACCGTCTGCCACGCCGACCGCAATCCAGTTAGTCGGTACTGGCGATTCGTACGTCGAAATGTCAGCCGCTGCCGCCGCACCGACAGGGACAGGCCCTTGCAAGGACGGCATGATCTTGGTGGCAGCAGGAAATGGAACGCAGCAGCTTCTGATGGGCAGCCTTCAAGCGCCCCCTGCCTCATACGATCTGGCCGGATGGGATGGGACAACGTGGGCGAAGCGCGGGACCGGACCTCTCGATCCACCGCCAACCGGTTCGACGGAGGCGCCGGGAGGATCCGATAACCAGGCGGCAAGCCTCGCGAATGGAGATCTGCTAGTGACATGGAACGGCAGCACTAAGGCTCCGCTTACCGGCATTCCCGGGTTTCGGGCCGCGCAGGTAATCTGGCGCTACTCCTGCGCTCAAGGTAAGTGGTTGAGCACTAGTATTCTGGACAGTGGCGTGGCTAGCGCACTCGACGCCAATGGCACACCTCAGCCCGGCTACTGTTCCCAAGCGGCTCCTGGAGTGGGAGGATTTGATCGGCCAGAGTTGTACGCCGATCCTTTTGGAGTTGGGGCGAATGGTAATCAGCGGATCTTTTTTTCTGTGCGCTGTGCACGAACCGATGACGATTCTGCCCAGGTGTTTGTCTCTCCCGATGCAGGCACTTCGTGGAATGCCTCCGGTATCAGGTTAGGACCGGGAACACCAATAGCAATGACTTCAACCTCGAACGGTCGTCTGCTAATGCTCCAGCCCTCCGGCACTTTGCCGGTAATCCACTGGTCTGATGATAACGGAGCGAGTCTCGCGTCGCCTGCGGGCGGGTACGACGTCACTTACCGCACGGCCGACCCTAAACCCGGTGGAGAACCAGCTGAGCATCCAATGGCCCAACTTAGCGGCGCCACCACCGGAGTAGGCGAGTCGCAAGCGTGGTCTCTCTCACTCGCGCGCACCGGAAACAACGCAGCGTTGGCAGTCTACCCGTCAATTGAGATGGTTAGCGTTAACGGCAAAATCATTACGCGTCAAATAGCTTGCGTCGTTTGGGTTCTGACGAAAGGAAAAGACCAGGAGCCGCTGGTGCTACCCCTCAAGGTCATTCGCTCTCAGGCTCCTGACGGCTCGGTGCTCCTTCCCGCTTTTATTCAAGACGATCGGCCCAACGCAGGCGTTAGAACAAGTATGCTCTATTGGTTGGAAACAGCATCACGGCCGGAGAGTGATTCCGAGCCTGTCAAAATGTTGGCGCGCTACGTGGTTTTCCAGGGAATCATTCCCGATACTGAAAAAGTGCTTTCTGATGCTGCGGGCTGGGAGATGAACAACAGAACCCGTTACAAAGCGATTGGGGACTACATGAAAGGGTCCTTTTATGCTGTTAATGACACGCTGAATTTTGTCGCTATTTGGCCGCAGGTGCCTCCAACGGTGGTGGCAAAGAACAAGACCCAGGTTTACGCCAGAATAATCACGATGGGGTCACCAAGCGGAACGCCGCCCGCAGAGGGAACGTCGGGGCTGAAGCCCGCGCCTCACGCGCCAGTGTCGCCAGGCAATAAGGCATCAGTTTGTCCCACGTGTCCGAAGGGTCAGGGAAAACCTTGACCGGGCGCACGCGTTAAAGGCCCCGCCAACAACATCTGAGCAACAAGGGTGCTGCTGCGCACCCTCGAGGAGCGCAATTCTTCAACGCGCCTCTCTGCTTGCTTTTCCTTCTCCGCATAATCTGTGTACTCTGGGATTGATCCTTAATCCCGAATCTGTAACGCAAACTGTTAGTTTGCGTCTGAATCGCAAGCGAACAGCCTGCGCTACGAATCCCATGAGCACTGAACCAAACAAAGTCATTTACTCGATGGTCGGCGTCAGCAAGTTTTACGACAAGAAGCCGGTCCTCAAAGATATTTACCTCTCATATTTCTACGGCGCGAAGATTGGCGTCATCGGTCTCAACGGCTCGGGCAAGTCTTCCCTGCTGCGCATACTCGCCGGCGTCGACAAAGAAATTAACGGTGAGACGGTGATTTCTCCCGGCTTTACCGTTGGCTATCTCGAACAGGAACCGTTGCTCGACGATACGCGCACCGTTCGTGAAGTTGTTGAAGAAGCAGTCCAGGAAACAGTCAGCCTCTTGAAAGAGTTCGACGAGATCAACGCAAAGTTTGGCGAAGAAATGTCAGACGAAGCGATGGACAAACTGCTCGCGCGCCAGGGCGAAGTGCAGGAGTTGCTCGATCATCAGGACGCCTGGGACCTCGACGCTCGTTTGGAAATGGCGATGGACGCGCTGCGCTGTCCGCCGCCTGATACGAAAGTTGCGGTGCTCTCCGGCGGTGAACGCCGGCGCGTCGCCTTATGTCGTCTGCTATTACAAAAGCCGGACATCCTGTTGCTCGATGAGCCTACTAATCACCTCGATGCGGAATCCGTCGCCTGGCTCGAACATCACTTGCAAAACTATCCGGGGACGATAATCGCGGTGACGCACGATCGTTATTTTCTCGACAACGTCGCCGGTTGGATTCTTGAACTCGATCGCGGTCAGGGCATTCCCTGGAAGGGCAACTACACCAGTTGGCTCGAACAGAAGCAGGAGCGTTTGCGCCGCGAAGAGAAATCCGAGAGCGAACGCCAGAAGACGCTGCAACGCGAGCTCGAATGGATCCGTATGTCTCCCAAGGCGCGTCATGCAAAGGGCAAGGCGCGCATCAACGCGTATGAATCGATGTTGCAGGAAAACTCCGACAAGCGCCGCGAGGACCTGGAAATTCACATTCCGCCCGGACCACGACTGGGTAACGTCGTGGTTGAGGCGGACGCAGTCACCAAGGCTTACGGCGATCACCTGCTCGTCGAGGACATGACGTTCGCGCTTCCTCCCGGCGGCATCGTCGGTGTGATCGGCCCAAACGGAGCGGGCAAGACCACGCTGTTCCGCATGATCACGAAACAGGAAGAGCCAGACAGCGGAACGATTCGCATTGGTGAGACGGTGCAGTTGGCTTACGTCGATCAAAGCCGCACACTCGATCCGAACAAAAGCATCTGGGAGGAAATTTCCGGCGGTACAGACCTGCT
>JBKPNP010000462.1:0-2507 GCA_046732775.1 Acidobacteriota bacterium | reverse complement strand
GTCGCCTCCTGCAACATCAACGGTCGTTAGTTACCCGCAGAAAACTTCACCCGATTATTCAGATCGCGCAGCGCGCTAAGATTTTTGTCGCGCAAAGCAAAGCTGCTCTTCCCCACCTGAAATTCCACGTTTTCCGCCAGCGCAATTCGCCTGAAGATTTTGTAGGGCATATTGACCTCGAGGATCTCACTCATAAGCGTATTGGTGTGCTGATCCACCAGTGTCATCTGACCGAGGCGATACGTTTCGCCATCGGCGACAACGGAGAGTGCTCGCTGATCGAGTGGATGGCGCTGGTCCCAATCTTTAGTCGCAAACACCAGCTGCAGGCTGACACTGCGCACGTAATCGAGTTGAATGCCCGGGCAATGTAACGCCGCAATCACGCTCACGCATGCGTCTTTGAAATTACCGCGCGCGCTCGAACACGTGACCTTCATTTTTTGCAGCGTGATCACCGTCTCATGATTGAACCCGTCGTATTTGGAAACAATCTGACCACCGTGATCGTCCGCCTTTGCCGCAAACGCGATTGGGGAGGGCTTCATAGCCGTAGTTAACGCACCCAACACAAACAGCGCCGAAAGAATAAAACGCTTCTTCATCCTGGAAACTCCTAAGACTTAAGATTTCGATTGTTTGTGAGTTTGAAGCGGGCCAGAAGCGAAACTAACCGTTCACAGCTAGTTCACACGACAAAACTAGCCGGATCGAATTGAACGTGTCAATACCCCGTTTCGTAAATCCGGCGGCGATGTTGTAAACGAATATTTGGAGGAGAAGAAGTGGTGCACCCGGCATGATTCGAACATGCGACCCCCTGATTCGTAGTCAGGTACTCTATCCAACTGAGCTACGGGTGCCCTTTTTGGTCAATAGTAAATGCTAAACAGTGAATAGTGAAGCGGGGACAAGAAAAGTTTCGAGTTCCGAGTTTCGAGTTTCGAGTTCGCCGCGGAAAAGGGCTTCATCCCTTATTCATTGGCGATCAGTTGAGCCCTATTTTAACGCGAACCAACTGGCTTGCCGGACTCGGAACTCGAAACTCAAAACTCGAAACTGCTTTTATCGTCCGTAGTACCCCGGTCGCGTGCGCACAATCAATTCCGGGTGTCCCACTTCGATCCTGATCTCATGCCACTTACCGCGCGCCGAGTCGCCGCTTCGTGGCTGATAGGCCACCGTGTAGAGCGTGCGCAACTCCGCCGCTACTTCCGCGTACAAACGTGCCATCTGATCGAGCCGCTGGATTTCATTGAGCCGTCCGCCGCTGCGATCCGCCAGACTTTGCAGACGCACGCGCGCCGCGCTGTAAATTCCGGTGATCACTGGATCGGGCAAAGGCAATCTTTTCGGATCGCCCGACGGCAACGCGAGCGGAAATATTGAAACGCCCTGCCGGTCGGCTGCAGCCAGCACTTGATTCAAGACGCTACTCGCCTTGGCGTCGATCGCGCCCACCGCCTCCTGGTCATTCTGTACACGTGCCAGCAACGGCCGATCGGAATTGCGCAGCTGCGTATCGAGGCCGTCAGTCATAACTACGATTGCTTTACGACGCTGCCCACCTTCGTGCTCCAACTCACCGAGCGCGTATCGCAACGCCTCATAAAGATGCGTCTCGCCTGCTCCGTCCGCGCGGTTCTCGATCGCATAGCCAGTCTTCTGCCGATCAGTCGTAAATCCGGTCAGCGCCTTAACCTTCGCGTTGAACTGAATCACCGCCACCCGATCTTCGGGCGCCAGCGCGTCGAGAAAACGCAGAGCTGCCGACTTCATTTGCGGACGAAAATTAATAGTCGAACCCGAGGTGTCCAACAACAACACTAAACTAAACGGCGCATTCGTCGGTTCGAAGTGCAGAATCTGCTGCTTCACGCCATCTTCATAAACAGTGAAATCGTTGCGCGAGAGCGAAGTGACGGCGCGACCTCGTGGATCAGCGACGCCTACGTTCAGTTGCACGAGCGATGTCTCGGTGCGCACAACATCGTCAGGCTCCTGAGCGTGACTGACAGCGGTCGCAACGCCAATCAGCGACAGCGCAAACACAAAACTGGACAAGACGCTTTTCCACTTCGGCGCCTTTCGGTTGTATGAAAGCTTCATCGGTAAATTTGCTAGCGATTTAGAGGGGGCGCGATTAGCAATCCTGAGTATCCTGGCAAGCAAGGGTTTTTGCAATCGAGGGAGATCGACTGCTGCCCGTCACATCTTTCGAAATCCCACTGCTGCGCCTAAAATTTGCACTTGCAAACACAGTTAGTTTCGGACGCCACCAGCGAGGTTTGAGTTGCTTTGTGGCGTTGCGGCGGGGTGAATACCATCCGGAAATTCTGGTTTTGACTGCGAATTGTGGTGATGCCTGATATCGAGCCCCACGTTGAGTGGCAACTTACCCTTCCATAACTGTCGGGCTACTGCCCCGGCGTGCACATCTCAAGGTACTACGGGTCGGGCGTAGTTGATAGGGTGGCGGCTCAATATTCCGACCCTGCCCGGGGGCA